>JAVBYA010000213.1 GCA_030824295.1 Bacteroidota bacterium | reverse complement strand
GCGGTGAAGCGACGGTGATCCTGCCGTATCTTGTATTGGAAGGCGTGTTGGCGGGATACCGGTATGAGATGCAGGAATGGAATATGAACAACAATGGACTCGACTACCGGCGCGTTCATCACGGTCTCGTCATCGGTATCCTGTTCTGAAACACAGAACGCGTTGCTACAGCGCGTTCATCCTCCGGATGTATTCGTCCACCTTGAACTTGCTCTTACAGCCGTTATAGTTCATATAGCGGATCTTCCCGAAGACCGGGCGTTCGAACCAGGCGCGGTCGTGCACCCCGCCGATGCTCCACGCGATCCCAGTATAACCGTTCGGATCCCGTCCATCCAGTTCGTACCGGTCGTTCAGACGGATGGCGACCGCCATCGCTTCCTCCGCACTTGCGGTCCACTCCAGGATCTTCTTCGCCCAGTACATCCGCATGTAACCGTGCATCTTACCGGTGACGACCATCTGACGCTGAGCAGCATTCCATAAGGGATCATGCGTGGCGGCGTGATCGAACTGCTCCAGTGAATACAGATATTCCCTCTTGTCATCCCGATGCTCAGCGATGGTCAGCTTCGCCCAATTCGGGAATCCGTTGACGTTGTCATAGTCGGTATTGTAGTATGTGAAGTTGTCCGCCAGTTCCCTCCGGACGATCAGTTCCTCCAGCAGTGATGCATCGCTGCCGCGGTTCTCCGCAGAACCGTTCTTTTCTTTATCCACGATCTCGTGTATCGGTCTGCCGGAGATTGCGAGTACATCCAATGCAAGCCGCTGTGGTGCGAGATGACCGAAGTGGAGGAAGGGGGAAAGACCGGACTGTCCGTTAAGTGTCGGATCGTTCCTGTCCGAATCGTAAGCGGAGAACCGCTCCTTCAGGAATGAACTCATCGCCTTTTGAGCGGCGGTCTCACCGGGGACGATCCAATCGACCTCCGTCACGCTCCGGTCGATCTTCAGACTGCGGTCCGCTTTGTGCCAGTCGGTCGGTGTGACCGGCGCCGGCCACTCGTACGGATGTTTGCGGAGCGGGGGGAACTCTTCAAGATATTCAGGGAGCAAACGGTGGACCTTCGGCCGAATGGTGTAGGCGCCGAATTCCTGTTTGTTGGTGACGGTCCAGGCGGGGATGATGTTGTGCGCATCCACTTCATAGAACGATGCGGTGATCTTCGCTGCGACCTCGGACTTGTATGTGCGGACAATATTGAGCGGATTGAAATCGGTGACCAGTTTCGTCACCCCGTGCTGTGCGGTGAACTTCGGTATCTCTCTTTCCGGTCTCCCCAACAGCAGATAGAACGGGATTCCTTTTTTGGCGAGTGCCCGTTCGGTCTCCTCCAGTCCGTTCAGGATGAACCGGTAGGCCCGTTCCGTTGCTTCCAGGAACTCCGGCATCAGAACGAAGACGACGGCGAGCGGCATCGTATATTTCATTCCCAGCGATTGTGCGAACAGGAGGGCCCAATTATCCTCCGTCCGCATGTCGCGTCCCATCCAGTACACCACCGTTCCGTCCTGATGCGGAACTTCCTTGATAGTGCGGACCCTGTTAGGATTGATGGGCGATGCCATGGAGGCGTGACCTTAGCGTGTGAATGGATGCTATGGAGAACACCGGAGCGGTCTCATTCGTTCAACATGCCTGGTGTTATTTCAGATAGGTCATCGATCTGGTCACTGTACCGAACTCCGTTTGAACCTGATAGAAATAGACGCCGCTTCCCAACGCAGAGGAAGGACGCCACTGGAGTCTGTACGTGCCGGCCGGTTTGGGATTGTCCATGATCCCTTCGATCACATGACCGACGGAATTATAGATGAAGATCCGGACAGTGCTTGCCTGGGGCAGGGTGAACTCGATGGTGGTATTGGGGTTGAACGGATTCGGATAATTCTGTGCAACGGTGAACAATGAAGGGAGCGCTGCATTCTCGCGCTCTGCCGACAACACGGCGGCCGGTGCATACCGAAGGATGCGGGTGCCGGCACCGTACATCAATGTATCGTTGACGCGACGGATCCGGTTGAGGTTGACCATACTGTTGCTCTTCGAAAAGAGGTCCCACGTTTTTCCGCTGTCCACCGTCTGATAGGTCGGTCCGCTCCAGCCGCCGATCCAGCCGACCGCTTCGTTCGCGAAACCGATCCCTTCCACATCGTAATCCTGAAGGAAGAAATGTTCCGTCCAAGTGGTACCCCGGTCGGTCGTTTTCAGGAAGAAGACGCCGGCAGGATCCGTCGACCGCCGTTCGATACTGACGAATCCGACGGAATCATTCAGGAAGAATAATTTCCAGCCCCATTCCTTCAGGCGTTTTGATTTATAGACCGTCTCCCATGACGTTCCTCCGTTCGTCGTCCTCAAGACGACACTTCTTCCGGAGTTATAGGCCGCACCATCCACCGAACCGATGGTGAGTCCGACGCTGTCATTGAAGAAATGAACATCCACCAGCGATAGTGCATACGGCGTCATATCATATCCGTTCCACGTTGTGCCGCCGTCGGTACTTTTCACCATCGTGGCATTCCCGTCATAACCACCCACGCCGTAGATGGTCTGGTTCACTCTGAACAATCCACAGATCTTCGTCGGCTTCTTCCCGGCGACCGTCACCGGCGAGAATGACTTTCCGCTGTTCGATGTGACAATGAGCGGATAGGACGTGCTGAGTGTGCCGATGAATGCTTTCGAGGATGAGACCATACTGAGACACCGGAAATACACATTGTATGGTGCCGGTGCTATCAGAACATCCCACGTCTCGCCGCCGTTGCCTGTGCGGATGAGCGTCGAGTTGCCGGCGACCGCCCAGCCCTGGTTCGCATTGATGAAATTGACATCCTCATATCGTCCGGTCTGCACCGGCGAATTGGGAAGGACATTCCATTCATACTGCTGCTGAGCGGCTGCAAACGGGAACGCAAGGAGAAGGATAAGTACGATGTTGGTCGTCATTCGCATGGGATCGGTCATTTTGTGAGCAGCATGGTCCGTGTTTGCTGGAACGCTCCGGTACGCAAACGATAGAAATAGACGCCGCTCGGGAACCGTGCGGCATTCCATTGGAGTGTGTGTACGCCCGCTTCCATCATCCCATCCGCCATGGAGTGGATGGTCCTTCCCAGAATATCGTAGATGGTGAGAGTGACCGGTGCGCGCGACGGGAGGATGAACGAGATGGAGGTGACCGGATTGAACGGGTTCGGATAATTCTGCGACAGTTCAGGTCGGTCGGGAACTGAACCGATCTCCTTCACAGACGAGGGAGGAGCAAAAACGAACAGGATCGTATCGGCGGCGGTGACCGGTTTCCGAATTTTCACGAAATAGTTATTACCGGCGAGCGGGTTCGGATCGGTCTCATTCCCGACGAACTGCAGATGCCAGGTGAGCAGCGGCTGCGCTGCGGAATCTTTTTCTATTATATAGATCTCGTCATTCCTGCTCAACACGCCGTTCCCATCCAGTTCGATAAAGACGAATCCGGATCTCCGATTCTCTGTTTTATTCCACACGGTAAAATTGACAGGGGATGCTGCCGCACCATACAATGCCAGAGAAGTATCGACAAGACCGGGACCGACACGCACTTCATAATCTGCGGGATACGGATGCGCAGTGACCAGTCCGCTTTCACTGTTGATGTCGATCAGTTTCACTTCTGCCGTCAACGGCGTAGCACTCGATCTCCATCCGCTCTGAGCCGGATCGGGAGTCGGTACGACAAAATCGGTGATGCGAAGCCGGAAGTTATCGAACAACGGACCTTCTGTTCTCCCGTCCAACGCCGTTGCGTTCGAGACGACCTTCACACCGTTAGCGCGAAAGACGGAATAAGTTTTCTTGCCGCCCGCCACCTGGAACGTAATGCGGAAATTCCCTTGTCTCAGCGAATCACGATTGGCAGCATAGGCGGTCATCTCCGGATCGCCGGAACCGGAGATCCGAGTGAAACCGGCGTTGCGCAGCCAGAGGCGTTCATTGTTCAATATCAACGATGGGGAAACAGACGTTGTTGTCAGTGAGCCGTCCGAGCAGGTCAGACGCAGACGGAACGATGAACTATTCGGCAGTGAAAGCGTGGAGAGCAGATATGTGCCGTTGTTCGGAAGGGAAGGAACGATATCTGTCCATGAATTTCCGTTATCGAACGATGCGCTGAGAGTGAGGGACAACGCATCACCCTCCGCATCACCGGCATACCAGGAGAGCGGGAACGTTCCGGTGACGGTGTCACCGGCGGAAAGTCCATTCAATACCAGGTCCGGCGCGCTGTTGCCTGGGTTGTTGACGGTGAACATCGGACTCACCGCAATTCCGAATAATGTATCGCCCCCTGCGGTCACTTTCATCCGGTATCGTGTTCCGTCCTGCACCAGCGATGTGTTCCATTGGACAGAAGAATCGGTCCCGCTGCCGAGCGGCACGGCGGACCAGGAAACGCCGTCGTTGGAGGAATAGAACAGGCGGTTCGTTCGCAGACCGCTCAGCGCGGAACGGGTCCATTGGACCGGGAGCGTTCCGCTGACCGGTGTCCCGGAGAAGGTTGTTGTGAATGCAACTCCAAGATCGTTCTTTGCGCTCTGCATCTT
>JAVBYA010000270.1 GCA_030824295.1 Bacteroidota bacterium | reverse complement strand
GACGCGGTATCCGCTTGCGCAAGTTCGGTCAGCAGATCATCGAGTTCCTCGGCGGCCGCCGCATTCACACTCCCTGGTCCGTTGCCGGCGGCGTGCGCGAACCGTTCACACGGGAAGAACGGGATACACTTCTGTCCTGGTATCCTGAAGTGACAGAGACCGCATTGATGGCATTGGAAACCGTGAAACGCATCAACGACCAGTTCACCAAAGAGCTCAACTGCTTCGGGAATTTCCACTCGCTCTTCGTCGGAATGGTCGGTCCGAAAGGTGAATTGGAATATTACGGCGGGAACCTCCGCATTATGGACAGTGCCGGGAATATCATCGCGGACAATATCGATCCGCGCGATTACCACAAGCATTTCGGTGAGGCGAGCGAGTCCTGGTCCTACCTGAAGTTCCCATATTACAAACCGCTTGGCTATCCGAAAGGGATCTACCGCGTCGGTCCGCTTGCCCGGCTGAACATCTGCGATCATATCGAGACGCCGCTGGCGGAGCAGGAGCGGAGGTCGTTCAAAGCACTGGCGCCGATGACCGAAGCGGTGAACAATTCCTTCTACTTCCATTACGCACGGCTCATCGAGCTCCTGTTCGCGGTGGAACGGGTCGAGCAGCTGCTGTGCGATCCCTCCATCCTCGGTACGCATGTCCGCTCCAAAGCGGAGATCAATTCCCTGGAAGGTGTCGGTGCCTCCGAAGCGCCGCGCGGCACCTTGTTCCATCACTATTGGGTGAATGAGGACGGTGTCATCCAGAAGGTGAACATGCTCATCGCCACTGCACAGAACAATATGGCAATGAACAGGACGGTCCGCCAGATCGCCATGCAGTTCGTGGAAGGGAAGAACATCCCGGAACCGGTGCTGAACCGGATCGAAGCGGGCATCCGGTGCTTCGATCCCTGCCTGAGTTGTTCCACCCATGCGGCAGGACAAATGCCGATGGAAGTGCTGTTGTACGATGCAGAGGGAACTCTGCTGGAAAGGAGGACGACATGAACTATGGCGAGATCAAACCGAGGATCCTCATCCAGGCGGTCGGGAATCCCGGCCGCGGCGATGACGGGATCGGTGCTGCGTTCATCCAGATGTGCCAGCCCTGGCTCTCCTATGCCTCCGCACATCATCTGACCATCCGGAACAGCTATCAACTGAATGTAGAGGATGCATACACCATGAGCGAGTTTGATATCGTGGTGTTCATCGACGCGTCCAAAGCCGGCATCGACAGTTTTGCCTTCACGGCGGTCACGCCGCAGCGCATCACCCCCTTCACGACTCATTCCATGGAACCGGGCAGTGTGCTGTATCTTTGCAACGAGCTGTACGGAAAGCTGCCCCAGACCTATCTGCTGGAGATCAAAGGATACGAGTGGGAGATGCTGGAAGGGTTGTCCGAACAGGCCGAACGGAACCTTTGGAAGGCATTCCGGTTCTTCCGTCTGAAACTGCAGGAGTGGATCGATATGCAGGAGGTCCACGACACGCATCCGGAGGATCACCATCAATAGAAAGCAGCACTGCAGCGGCATCCTTTAAAAATGCGAACGGCGGAGAGCATCCGCCGTTCTGCATTTTATATCATTATTTCCCAAACTATTTCTCATTCTGAACGCCTGCCCTCACTGTCCCGCTTTTCGTAGAATCCAGAAAGCGGGATTTCATCAGTGAGCAAGGCTCCGTCATCGGACTCAACGACTCATTTACTCAACGACTCAACGACTTCTCAGCATTTGTTCCAGGACAACTATACTTCCGGGACCGGACGTCCCATCATCGCGTAGATATCCTCGATCTGCTTCGCATTGTCCTGCGCCTCTTTGACGTTCGGATCCAGTTTCAGCACAGCGCGGTAATGCTTCAGCGCATTCGGATATTTTTCCTTCGGTGAAAGTGTATCATTGAACATATAGAAGTGTCCGTACTTCATATGCGCAGCGACCAACGTCAGTTTAAGTGCCTGGTCGTTGGGGCTGGCTTTGGCCATCTCCTCCAGCTGCGTCAATCCTTCCTGATAGGAGCCGGAATCCACCAGCGCAAGTGCCTGTTTCATTTTCTCTGCATCAGCTTTCGGCTCACTGCAGCCGGTCACCAGAACCGCTGCGGTCATAAGAAGAAGTGCGATTTTCATTCTGTCTCGATCCTTTCTATAATAGAACGTTGATTGCTCTCCGGTCCTGCCGCTGAACGGCGTCCGAAGCGACACTGATACTACAATTGTACGAAAGAATAAGCAAAAAAACACGGTTCCGGCTTCTTTTTCAACGGAACATTTTTTATTTTGCTGTCGTCAAAAGGTGCGTCATAGAGCAATACCGTAACCTGAATGTCAGCCACCGTGTAAGCGGAGCACAGTATGCTTGGTGACTGACATTGTGATTTTAAATTCGGAGGAAGCATGAATTACGACATCAAAGCGATCAACGAAAAGGTCAATAAGGAGAGTGCCTTTGTGGACCTGCTGACGATGGAGATCAACAAGGTCATCGTCGGACAGAAGCACATGGTGGAGCGCCTGCTCATCGGTCTCCTCGCCAACGGGCATATCCTTCTCGAGGGCGTTCCGGGACTCGCCAAGACCCTCGCCATCAAGACCCTCGCTTCCGCTGTGGATGCCAAATTCCAGCGTATCCAGTTCACGCCGGACCTCCTCCCGGCCGACCTCGTCGGTACGCTCATCTATAATCAGAAGGACGGCAAGTTCCAGACCAAGAAGGGACCGATCTTCTCCAACTTCATCCTGGCGGATGAGATCAACCGTTCCCCTGCCAAAGTGCAGAGCGCGCTGCTGGAAGCGATGCAGGAACGTCAGGTGACCATCGGCGAAGAGACCTTCAAACTGGAAGAACCGTTCCTCGTCCTTGCCACGATGAACCCCATCGAGCAGGAAGGGACCTATCCGCTCCCCGAAGCGCAGGTGGACCGGTTCATGCTGAAAGTGAAGATCGGATATCCGACCAAAGAGGACGAACTGAGCATCATGCGCCAGAACGTCTCCGGAAAGAATGCCGAAGTGAAGCAGGTCGTTTCCGTGAAGGAGATCCTCCGGGCGCGTGCTTCGCTGCAGGAGATCTATATGGATGAGAAGATCGAACGGTACATCCTGGACATCGTCTTCGCTACACGCAATCCCAAAGAAGCGCAGCTCCCCAATCTGGCGAACCTCATCAACTACGGTGCCTCGCCGCGTGCCACCATCTCGCTCGCACTCGCATCCAAAGCGTACGCCTTCATCAAACGCCGCGGCTACGTCATCCCCGAGGATGTCCGCGCCGTGGCCATGGATGTGATGCGCCACCGCATCGGTGTCAGCTACGAGGCCGAAGCCGAAGAGGTCACCTCCGAGACCATCGTGCAGGAGATCCTGAATAAGGTGGAAGTGCCGTAATGAGTGGAGCACCGATGAAGTATGTGAGTATGTAAGTCGGTGAGTCGTTGAGACACTGCGCAAGAGGAAATGCACGTGAACACCGTTCCCGCCCTAAGAATGATCCGAGAAGCCCGGTATGTATCCGGTAGTGATCCCAATGGATTTCTGGAAACAAGATCATTGACGATGCTGAATCTGATAATTTGTAATTTTGTAATGAACCTCATCTTCCTTGCTCCATGACAACCTCCGAACTCTTAAAGAAAGTCCGTCAGGTGGAGATCAAGACCCGCGGTATGGTCAATCAGGTCTTCTCCGGGGAGTACCATTCCGTCTTCAAAGGACGCGGGATGGAGTTCTCCGAAGTACGCGAATATTCGTACGGGGACGATATCCGGAAGATCGACTGGAACGTGACGGCGCGGAACAACAAACCGTTCATCAAAGTGTTCGAAGAGGAGCGGGAACTGACGGTGATGCTCGTGGTGGACGTGAGCCGTTCCGGTCAGTTCGGTACTGTTACAGCCACCAAGATGGAGATCGCTACGGAGATCTGTGCCGTATTGGCGTTCTCTGCCATCCGCAACAACGACAAGGTCGGACTCATCATGTTCTCGGACGGTGTTGAGAAGTTCATCGCGCCGAACAAAGGGAAGTCCCACATCCTCCGAATCGTGCGGGAACTGCTCTCGTTCCAGCCGAAGGGCACCGGGACGAACATCAGCGGGGCGCTGCAGTACCTGAACAATGTCATCAAAAAACGCTCCATCAGTTTCGTCCTGTCGGATTTCATCGATGCGGGATACGATAACGCCCTGCGCATCGTCAGCAAGCGGCACGATGTGATCGCAGTGACCATGAACGATCCGCGTGAACGCGAACTGCCGAAGATCGGTATGGTGAAGATGACCGATGCCGAGAGCGGCGCCGAGCGCTGGATCGATACCGGAGATGCGAACATCCGCCGCTCTTTCGATCACTACTGGAAGCAGCACGACGAGCGGATGAAGAAAGCGTTCCTCTCCACCAAGGTGGACCGGATCACCATCGAGACGCACAAGCCGTACCTCCGTCCGCTGGTCGATTTCTTTAAGATGAGAGAAGCGCGGGTGTAGAGGAAGAGGATGGGAAAGAGAAAAGTCAAAAGTCAAAAGTTAAATGAGAAGAGCGGGGAGAGTGCGGTGTGGTGGACCTTAGATGCATTGGATCAATGAAACAACTATCATTCCTTATA
>JAVBYA010000494.1 GCA_030824295.1 Bacteroidota bacterium | reverse complement strand
GCGGCTTACTGAAGAAATCGGATATCTAATCGTCGGCGCGGCTGAGTGATATCGGCTATCTGACACTTGTTTTCATTTTAACTTTTGACCTTCATACGCTCCATATAGACTTTTGACTTTTAACTTTTGACTTTTCTTTCGTCTTCCAAAATCACCTCTCTCAATCACTTTATCGTCGATATACGGCGAATGTATAATTATGCAGTCAGCAGAGTTATTTATCGTTGTTTTTCGGTGTGCACTTAAGTAATATAGCGTAGTCTTTTTACCGACACTCAAATCCATCTATCCACTATCCAAAGGGGAATGCAGAATGAAAAGTTTTGTTACGATCGTCATGGCGACCTTGCTCCTTGCCATCGGAGCGATTGGTCAAGTGAATTATACATTTTCCACTTCCAGTGAAACGTTCACGGGCTTGTCATCTCCTTCACAGTTCACCTGGACGACAACATCTGCAAACGATGAAGAATATTCTGCCGTAACGAATATCTATGATGGTGCGGAGACTTTCACCTATGCTGGGACAGCATTCACTTCGTTTCAAGTGTCCACGAATGGCTTCATCAAACTCGGTTCTGGATTAGCGTCCGCTACATCTACCGACGCTCTTTCGGGAACGACACGCAGTATCATCGCACCTTTGTGGGATAATCTTGCGGTATCAACAACGGTCGATGATATCACTTATAAGGTGGACGGCACATCTGGGTCGTACGTATTGACGGTGGAATGGCGCAATGTGAAATGGAACTCGACCGCTGGTTCGGCCAACGCGGAATTCCAAGTGAAATTGTACCAAGCAACGGGCAATATTGAATTTATTTACGGAACAATGACGACCCCGACAGCAGGATCTGCTTCGATCGGTCTTGCCGATAATACGGCAATTACAGTCACGACGAATCCGTCAACAGGGAAATTCCTCAGCATCAATGTCGGAGGCACATCCGGTTCCCGTGTCTACCACCAATCCCGTGCGATGATCTTCAATGCGATCAATAACGCTCCGGATGCGAACACCAAATTCACATTCACGGCAGTGACACCCAGTGCATTGACAGCCGGGACGTACACGGTAGGAACAGGTCAGACCTATCCGACGATCAGTCAGGCGGCTCAGGCGGTGAGCATCAATGGTGTTTCCGGTGCAGTAGTCTTCGAGATTGCCAATGGTACCTATGATGATATTCTGCATCTGACGAATATCTCCGGTGCATCCGAATCCAATACAGTCACTTTCAAACCGGCGACCGGTGCAACGGTGACGTTGACGCCGATGAACGGTTCTGTGAACAGCACGACAGCAGCAGCATTCGCGGATGCCATCGTTCGGTTGGCCGGAACGCAGTATGTCACGATCGATGGTCTTCGCTTGCATGAAGCAGCCCAGGCGACAGCGACATTACGTTTTGAGTTCGGTGTTGGAGCAGGGAATTCGGTGAATACTGACGGTTCCATGGCGGTCGGATGCCGGTTCAATACCTTCAAGAATCTGTCGATCGATTTGAAGGGAACGACCGGTGTCGCCCATGCGGGTCTGGTCGGGCTCCGTTACTTTACAACAGGGTCTTCCGAGACCGATACAAGTAAAGCAACAAGCTATAATCTGATCGATACATGTACGATCACCGGTTTCTGGCGCGCCGGCTGGAAGAATTTTGGTATCTCTGGCACGAATCCCGATAGGGGAAACACCATCCGCCGTTCTACACTTGGCAACAATACCATCGCCTCCGGCACCAGTTCCGATTGTCGTGCTCTCGAAATGGATGTCCAAATGAACCTCACAATCGAGAATAATATTATCGAGAATATCATCTCCTCAGTGATGACGACCAACAATATCTATGGTGTCTGGTTGAATCCTGCCAGCAGTGGAACAAATCTGAATAGCGGCACCATCATCATCAGGAACAACACAATCCGCAACTTGGAGAACACCAACGCATCTTCGACCACCGGATTCGCCGTTGGCATTGCATCGAACAATGTCGCCACTTCCACAGAGATCCAGGCGTATAACAATGTCATTTATGATGTGTATGCGAACGGCAACGGTGCTTCCCGTGCCATCGGTATCGGCCTGTACGTCTCTACCGGCACAGGAGTGACCTCCAAGATCTACAATAATATGATCTCGGACCTTCGTGCACCGCGCTCCACCTCTGCCCCGAGTGTCCGCGCTTTGGATCTTCAGAATGCTGCCGGTACAGCGACCTTCATCGTATATCATAATACGGTAAATCTGGATGACGCAGTTCCGCCTTCCATCTCTGCTCACAATTCCGCAGGTATGTATATTGCGAATATGGGGACTGGATCGATCGATCTGCGCAATAATATCTTCATCAATACCATGAGCAGTACGACGGGAAAAGCTGCATGTCTCATGCCGTCGGCGAACAGCAATTATCTGCGGCTTGCATCCACCTCAGACTATAATCTGTACTATTCCGGCGCAAGTCCTTCCGGGACGCAGGGCGTATCATGGGATTTTACTACATTGCGCCAGTCGCTTGCCGATCATCAATCCGCTGTTGCCACCGGTGGTCTGGGCGGTCCGCGGGATGTGAATGCTAAGAGCGCCGCAGTGACCTTCGTGAATTCGCTGTCGAATTTGAAACTTGCTGGCGGTTCAATCGGTGATGGCACTAATCTTACTGCGTCTGTTATCTCATCACCTTACAATCTGGACTTTGAAGGGGATACCCGGCATGCATCGTTCCCTTACAAAGGCGCAGATGAGAACACCAGCACCGCGCTCCCCGTTGAACTGACCAGCTTCACTGCTGTCGCGAACGGGAAGAATGTGGAACTGAAATGGACCACCGCAACGGAACAGAACAACCACGGTTTCGACGTGGAACGGATGAGCAACGGCGCATGGAGCAAGATCGGTTTCGTTCAGGGCGCAGGCAATTCCAACGCACCGAAGGCATACAGCTACAGTGATGCCGGACTCTCCAACGGCACCGTGCTCTACCGCCTGAAACAGATCGACCGGGACGGCAAGTTCACCTACAACAATGCCATCGAAGTGGTCGTGAATGCAACAGTGTCTCGCTATGAACTGTCGCAGAACTTCCCGAACCCCTTCAACCCCACCACCACCATCCGTTTCGCCCTCCCGACCGCCGAACAGGCATCGGTGAAGGTGTACGATATGACCGGTCGTGAAGTGGCCGAACTCTTCAACCAGGTCGCTGCCGCCGGACAGGTCTACAATGTCCAGTTCACCGGCACCGGCCTCGCTTCCGGTATCTATCTGTACGTTTTGCAGACGCAGAGCTACCGCGAAGTCCGCAAGATGAGTTTGCTGAAGTAGTCCGTCCGACAGGACGGCTCACGAGCAGGTCCGACAGGACGGCTCACGAGCAGGTCCGACAGGACGGCTCACACGAGCTTCTGAAGTAGGCCGTCCGAAAGGACGGCACACAAGAAAGTCCGATAGGACGTCCCTCGCGCAGCACCGACAGGTTGAATAACCATGGATCCCGTTGTGAGCGATCATGACGGGATTCTTCTTTTTAAACCAAAACGTCTGAAATTCAGAATACATAATTCACAATGAAGAGCTAAGCCGCGAAAGAGAGCGTCCTGAAATAGACAGTGGGCAATTGACAAGGGACGATCGAAACGACGTGCGTAATATTGTAATCTTGTAATCTTGCAATTTGTTTATTGTTATTCCCTGCGCATTATCTCAACGACTCAACTACTCACTACTTGATCCATTGAGTCATCGGCTCATCGGTCCATTAACGATCACACTTCCTTTATCGTAGGACGTGTTCAATTTTGCAATTATGTAATCTTGTAATCTAATAATTGCTTTATCGCTTTCATTTTCAATTATCCATTGCTTTCCGGCGCATCGACTTGCGCTAATTATGCAATTTTGTAATCTTGAAATCTGATAATTGCTTTTATCGCTTTCATTTTCCATTGTCAATTGTCAATTAGCCCCAGTTTTTCTATTTTATGGTATGATATTCCGTTTATTGCATATCCTGCTTGTTCTGATGCTGTTGAGTGGCGCTGTACGGCCGCAAACGAATCCTTCCTCCCACCAACGCGACTGGGAATTCTACCGGTCCAATCCCGAAATGGTCGGTAAGGATCTCGCTCCGCCCATGCTTGCCAAGCGGACCGACCTGGCGTCGCCGCAGGTGATGGACAAGGTCGTCTACGGTTTCCATCCCTACTGGCAGAACGGACAGGAGAGTAATTACTATTTCTCGCTCCTCACGCATATCGCCTATTTCAGCGCGGATGTGGATGCCGCTACCGGAAACTTCAGCTCCACCCACAGCTGGTCCACTGCCAACGTGGTCACCCTCGCCCAGCAGTACGGCGTAAAGGTCCATCTGAGCGTCGTCCTCTTCTCGAACCACTCCACGCTCCTTGCCAGCACCTCCGCCAAGAACAATCTGATCGCGAATATCATGACGCAGATAAACCTGCGCAATGCGGACGGCTGCAATATCGACTTTGAAAGCATCAGCGGGACCCAGGCAACGGCGTACCGGGACTTCCTGAAGCAGCTTGGCGATACGCTCAAAGCGCATAACAAGGAATTCGTGGTGGAGCTCTTCGCTGTGGACTGGAACAA
>JAVBYA010000159.1 GCA_030824295.1 Bacteroidota bacterium | reverse complement strand
AGCTTTGCCGGTATCAACAGTGGTGATTATGCTCCGGTGGTTCTGTTGCCTGCACCGGAAATGCACGAACTCTTTTCCGTTCAGTCGACCATGCGTCCGTTGAAGGATCTCGAACTGGAAGGGGAGTATGCCGCATCCATCCTCGACAGGAACCGGTTCTCATCGCTCGACGACGGGTCCAACAGCGGAGGAGCATATCACATCAAGTTGCGGTACCATCCTGCCGATATCACGTTCGGTTCTCTTGCCCTTGGTTCCGTCGATGTGACCCTTTCTCAACGGGTCAAACAGCAGCGGTTCATCGCTATGGACAGAACGGACGACGTAGAGTTCGGACGGAAATGGAGCACAGACAGCCTCTCCTCAGGGGGCGGTGGTGATGAAGCGATCCGCGAAGCGCGGCTCGTGTACCATCCAACCGGCGACGTCACACTCTCCACCGGCTACGGGACATTGGATCGTGCCGGTCTGTTCACGTCGAACCGCTTCGACGCAAGCGTGGATGTGAAGCGTAAGGATGGACTGGTGATCTCGTACCATGCTGAACAGATAGGTGGGACGGAGAACGTTCAACGCTTATCGAGTGATTGGTTCCGTCAAAAAGCATCGGCAGAACATACATTCACCACCATTGCTCCTTCCGTACGGTTCGAACAGGAACGACGGGACGTTCGAGATGACCGGATCGATTCACTCCTCGGTGCCAGTTATGCGTTCCGGTCGCTTGCGCCGAAGCTTTCCATGAAGGACCTGTTCGGAATGGATCTTTCGAGTGAAGTGGAATGGAGGGAGGATGAGGCCGCCCTCGCCGGCACGGTCATCCCGCAATCCGTCTCTCTTACACAATTCTATACACTTTCACTCCGCGAAGTACAGAACTTTTCAGCTGTTTCCGCAGTGACTTTCCGGGATCGTTCATACTCCACTGCTTTCCAGGCTCAAAATCAACGTCAGCGAACGACACTTGTGAATGTTCAAACGCGCTATCGTCCATTCTCCCAAGGGCTCGATATCGACCTTCTCTATGATGCCGCTACACAGCGAACGGCAGCACTGGAGAGGTATTTCTACAAGGTGCGGAAAGGAGAAGGTCAATATTCATGGGTGGATGTCAACGGGAACGGTACGGCAGATCTGAACGATGAGCGGGAGTTCGTTGCGGACCGGTACGACGGTGAGTATGTCGCTTTAACATTGAATAGTGAGGAATTGAGACCGGTCGTGAACCTGAAGGCATCTTCACGGGTCCGTTTCACACCATCCCGGTTCCTCCGGTCACCGACGGGAACATTGGAACGGGCCTTTGCTTCAGTATCAAGCGAAACATTCGTGCGGCTGGAGGAGCGGAGTACAGAAACAGATGTCCGAAAGATCTATTATCTCGACCGGTCTGCGTTTCTCCATCCTGTCACTACGCTGATGGGATATCAGTTCCTGCAGCAGGACCTTCATCTCTTCGAATTCGACCCCGAGTACTCGTTCCGCTTCCGTTACAATCAGCGGAACGGTCTCAGCCGGTTCGCCTCAGGCCTTGAAAGGAATTATGCTCGGGAGCGGTCATTGCGCATCCGCCTCTTGCTGACCGGCGATATCTCGAATCAGACCGATGTCATCCTTAAGGACGATGATGCATCGACAGCATCACAGATCAACAGGACGAGAAGCATCAATGCCGCCGTTCTGCTGTCCGATCTTTCGTATCGCGTGGAACAGAATATCGAAATAGGAATCAGGATCGAGAGCGGTCAGTCGGAGGATGCGGTGATCAATGGACCGGTGCTCGCCAGTACGAATGCACAGACGGTCCGGTTCGTATACGGATTCCCGGGAAATGGACAGATCAGGACGGAAATAAGCAGAGAAGAGATCCTTCTCAGTTCATCTCCGGCAGGGTATATCGCACCGTATGAACTGACCGCCGGCAGGGACCTTGGTAAGAACTATTTGTGGAGTATTTCATCCGAATATCGGATGTCCGGGAATGTTCAATTTTCACTCTATTATTCGGGAAGAACGACACCGAGGAACATTATCGTCCACACAGGCCGGATGGAAGTGAGGGCCTTTTTCTAATGATTATTCATTTGCGAATTGTTGCAACAATCGGTATATTTGTGTGTTGAAAGTCCCGCCAGAAATGCGGGACTTTTTTTTGATACGCACTGAATATGCCCTCAGTAACCGATAAAATTCACGACATCCTACTTCCGATCGCGGAATCATCCCATGCGTTCATCGTCGATATCATCGTCCGCGGGGAGCGTACGAGCAAAGTGATCGAAGTATATATCGATACGGACGACGGCATCACGCTCGATGTCTGTACGGATATCAGCCGTCAATTGTCAGAGAAGATGGATGAAGCGGATTTGATCACCGGCCGCTACCGCATGGATGTATCATCACCGGGAGTGGACCGGCCGCTGAAGTTATTGAGGCAGTATCCGCGTAATATCGGCAGGAACTGCAAGGTACGCTATATGTCCGGCGGAACGAAGACCATCGTGGAAGGGAAACTGGAGAGTGTATCCGGTTCGGTGATCACGGTCTCCAAAGGGAAGAACGCCATTCCCGTTCCGTTCGCCGACATCCTGGAAACGTTTATCATACCTAATATCAAGTAAGTCAGCACAACCTTTGGGAGAAGTACAATGAATCATGAGATCGTCGAATCGTTTTCCGGCTTAGTGCGGGATAAAAGCATCGACAAGGATATCCTCGCCGGGATCGTCGAGGACATCTTTGGCATGATGGTGCGGAAGAAATACGGCCTGGATGCGAAGTTTGACGTTGTCGTCAACATGGACAAAGGGGACATCGAGATCTATCTGGAACGCCAGATCGTAGAGGTCGTCGAGAATCCTGCAACACAGATCGATGTTGAATCCGCCCGGAAACTCTCCGGCGAAGAATTGGAAGTGGGCGAAGAGTATGTGGAGATCATCCCGTTGGTGCAGTTCGGCCGCCGCCTGGTGACCACCGCCAAGCAGAACTTCACGCAGCGCATCAAGGAGATCGAGAAAGAGCTCATCTTCAGCGAGTATTCCAATTCCCTCGGCGAGATCGTCGTCGGCGAGGTATATCAGATCCGGAACAACGATCTGCTCATCATGCACAATAAGAACGAATTACTGTTACCCCGCAGCGAGCAGATCCCCAAGGAACGGTTCAAGAAAGGCGATACCGTCCGCGGTGTGGTGAAGGAAGTACGGAAGAACGCCAGCAATCCGGTCGTTATCGTCTCCCGGACCGATACCCGGTTCCTCGAACGGCTCTTCGAACTGGAGATCCCCGAAGTGTACGACGGTATCATCGAGATCAAGAGCATCGCCCGTGAACCGGGTGAACGCGCAAAGGTCGCCGTGGAGTCATCCGATGACCGTATCGATGCCGTCGGTGCCTGCGTCGGTATGAAAGGTGTCCGTATCCATGCCATCGTGCGCGAACTGAACAATGAGAACATCGATGTGATCAATTACAGTGATGAGAAATCGACCTTCATCACCCGGTCGCTCGCTCCGGCAAAACTGAAGAGCATCGAACTGGATCGGGAGAACGGTAAAGCCACGGTCACCGTGGAGGAATCCCAGGTGTCCATGGCCATCGGCAAAGGGGGACAGAACATCCGTCTTGCCAGCAAGCTGACCGGCTTCGATATCCAGCTGGTGAAGGAAGGAAGCGAATACGACATCGATCTCGAAGAATTCAAGGAAGAGCTCGGCGAGGAACTGTACAATAAGTTCGCTGAGGCCGGATACAGCACGGCAAAAGAGGTCATCGACGCGGATATGGAGGACCTGATCCAGGAGATCGGCGCCGAAGAGGAGAAGTTGAAGGAGATCGTTGCACTGATCAAGAAGGAATATGAGGAAGCGGAGGTCGATGAGGATGAGGATGAAGACGATGATGAACAGGCTTCCGAAGGTACGGAAACCGAAAAATCAGCATCATAATGTTGCGTTAGCCTAAGGGAAACGAATGTCCGAAGCAGTAAAAAAAGTCAAGGTGAAAGACGTCGCAAAGGACCTCAACATCAGTTTCAACGATGTGGTCGCCTTTTTGAACAAAAAAGGATACAAACAGGTGAAGAACCTGATGTCTTCTGTGGACGATGACATGATGCGTGATATCAATTCCCATTTCAAGAAGGAAAAGGATATCGCAGAACGTCATCAGCGGAAGATCGCGGAGATGAAAGAGGTCCGCCGCCGCACGACGGAGACCAAGGCGAAAGAGGAAGAAGAAGCAGCCGAAGAGAAGAAGCCGGCCGTTGTCGAAGTTCCCGAACCGGAAGAGCCCCAGCAGCCGCAGGAAGTGAAACCGCCGGCGGAAGTGGTGGTGATCAAGTCCCTCCAGCAGGCGCCGGAACCCGAAGCGCCGAAGACCGAAGAGGAGAGATCGCATTCTCCGCTGGAAACACTGCGCGCGAACCGCGGCTCCCAGATGCGCGGACTTACCGTTAAAGGGAAGATGGAATTGGCCAAGCCGAAACCGGCCCGTCCGCTCGATAAGAACGGCCGTCCGGTGCCGCTGACCACCGCGGAATCCGAAGAGGCGAAGAAGAAGAAGAAGAAGAAGAAAAAGATCGGCGGAGTGGAAACGAAAGCGCCGGAGACCGAATCCGAGAC
>JAVBYA010000400.1 GCA_030824295.1 Bacteroidota bacterium | reverse complement strand
TCAAAGAAATGAAACGGGTCGTTCGTTTGACCGACGCCATCAAACACGCACAATAAATGGAACTTTTTCAAATAGGATTCCTTTCCGTCACCATCGTGGATGTCCTCGATATCCTCTTGGTGACGTTCATCGGTTTTCAGATCTATCGGGGCATGCGCGGGACCATCGCCGCACAGATCCTGATCGGTCTGCTCGTGATCGTCATGCTTTCAGTGACGGCGCAGGCGGTCGATCTGAAAGCCATGGGATGGGTCCTCCGGACACTCACCGATATCTGGGTGATCGCGTTCATCATCATCTTCCAGCCGGAGATCCGCCGGCTCCTTTCCACCATCGCCCGTAACCGACTTGTCCGCATGTTCATCCGGCTCAATGTGACCGAGTCCATTGAAGAGATCGTGGCGACCGCATTGGAACTTTCCAAGAAGAAGCAGGGGGCGCTTATCATCATTGCCCGCGGGACGGGAATGAAATCATTCACCGAGACCGGCGTAGCACTCGGTGCTCAGATCAGCCGTGCACTGCTCCTCTCCATCTTCAATCCGCGTTCACCGCTGCATGACGGTGCCGTGATCGTGAATGACCGCATCATCGAAGCCGCCCGATGTACGCTCCCATTGTCTCCGACCACCAGACTGGGAGACCTTGCGCTCGGCACACGGCATCGTGCCGGTCTCGGCATCACCGAACAGACCGATGCCGTGGCAGTGATCGTTTCGGAAGAGACCGGTGCCATATCGATCGCCGATAACGGCGAGTTGTTCCATCGGATCTCAGTGAAGGACCTTCGGAAGGAACTGCGCGAACGGCTTGTACTCTCCGTGCAGCGCACCATGCAGAATGTGAAGGAGGCGATCCGTCCTCTCGAATGAACATCGCACTGCTCGTCCCTGCCTACAACGCCGCCGCTTCGCTTCCAGCTCTGCTGGAACGCGCTGCACTGTATCATCCATCCAGTGCCACCATCGTTGTCAATGACGGTTCGACGGATGCAACAGCATCTGCTGCCGCTGCATTCGGTGTAATCCTTCTGACCCACGAACGGAACAGGGGCAAAGGGGCGGCACTCCGGACAGGGTTCCAATACTGCTGTGCGCAAGGGTTCGATGCGGTCATAACGATGGACGCCGATCTGCAGCATGAGCCTGAACGGATCCCGGAGTTCAAAGCACTGTTCGCTTCAGGGACGATCGATATCATCATCGGTTCGCGGATGCAGGATACTGCCTCCATGCCGTTCCATCGGTTCCTTTCCAATTCCATCACATCGATGCTTGTCCGTCTGCGGACCGGTGCTGCCATCAGCGACAGTCAGTCCGGGTTCCGGATGATCGGTCGCCGCATACTGGAACAGGTCACCGTTCGGTCGGATGGATTTGAAGCGGAAACGGAGCTGCTCATCCGTGCAGCGTCACTGGGATGTACATTCGGGTCCGTAGCGATACCGACGATCTATGCAGGGGAGAAGAGTCATATGACGCACCTCCGCACCACCATCAATTTCATTAAAACACTCTTGTTCACGCGGTAACTGTATTATGGCACGATTCGACGAAGAACGAAAAGAATTGATCGACCTCCTGCGCACCAAAGGGATCACCGATGAGGCTGTGCTCACAGCGATGTTCAAAGTGGAACGCCACTTGTTCGTCGAACCGATGTATGTGAACCGAGCATATGAGGACAATGCTCTGCCGATCGGCAGTCAGCAGACCATCTCACAGCCGTACACCGTTGCATTCATGACGCAGGCGCTGCAGCTGAAGAAGGATATGAAAGTGCTGGAGATCGGTACCGGTTCCGGATACCAGGCCGCCGTGATCGCAAAACTGGGCTGCCGTGTGTTCACCATCGAACGCCATATCAGTCTGCTGAACAATGCCCGGCGTATCTTCGATGCTATGGACCTCCGCATCGCTGCAAAGGGCGGGGACGGTACGGTCGGCTGGACGGAACATGCACCGTACGATGCGATCATCGTCACCGCCGGCGCTCCGCGTGTCCCGGATGCCCTCGTCAATCAATTGAAAGAGGGGGGACGGATCGCCATACCGGTGGGGGACAGAGAATCGCAGCAGCTCATCATCGGTACCAAAAAAGGGGACGGCATTGTCACTGTTATAGCAGACGGATTCAAGTTCGTTCCGCTCATCGGCAAGAACGGCTGGAACTGACCTTTTTTATGTCTCACCTGAAGGACATTCTCGTTATCGTTGGTCCGACCGCCTCCGGAAAGACCTCCCTCGCGATGAAGATCGCCGCACATCTCCCCGGCGAGATCATCTCCGCGGATTCCCGTCAGCTCTATACGCATCTTACCATCGGCACAGCAAAACCGACCGTTGAAGAACTACGATCTGTTCCGCATCACTGCATCGACATCCGCACACCGGACCAGCCGTTCAATGCCGGTGATTTTCAGACCGCGGGTCGCCTGGCCATCGATGACTGTCACAACATGAAGAAACTCCCGATCCTAGCCGGCGGTACGGGCCTGTACATCCGAGCGGCGGTGGATGGTTTCTTCGAACTGCCGGAGATGACCGGCGGACACAGGGCTAAACTGGAGCAGCGGTTGGAAACAGAAGGGAAGGATGCATTGTTCGCAGAATTGCTGAACGTGGACCCGGCCTCTGCAGCGACCATGGATGCTACCAAACACCGTCGGGTGCTTCGCGCGCTGGAGGTCTTCTTGGAAACCGGGATCCCGATCTCTCAGCACCATCTGCAGCATGCCGTGCAGCCGAGGTACAAAGCGCGCTTCTTCGGAATATTGTGGGAACGCCCTGTGCTCTATGCACGCATCGAAGAGCGCGTCGACCGTATGCTGGCGGATGGATTCATCGATGAAGTGCGTGCTCTGCTCTCCATGGGCTACGATGACCGCTACCAGTCGCTGCAAACGGTGGGGTACAAGGAAGCGATCGCCTTCCTTCGCAACGAGATCTCCTACGATCGGATGGTGGAACTGATGAAGCAGAACACCCGCCGATTCGCCAAGCGTCAAATGACCTGGTTCCGCAAAGAAGCGCGCGTCAGTTGGCTGCCCACTGCGGACGATGCCGATCTGGATGCCCACGCGTCACACATCGCCGGGCTGCTGCGGTAACTTCTTTTTTACGCGGAAATTCGGTATATTTCCTCATGCAAACGCAGATACACACGTAACGACCTCACCCTCCGCCTCCGACCGGTCCTCCGGACCACCGTACATCATACTTTTTAACGTAACCCGATCCCGACAGAACTATGAGCCTTGCCAAACAGGTACAGAACAGGAAGACCTTTGCCATCATCAGCCATCCTGATGCGGGGAAGACGACGCTGACAGAAAAATTGCTGCTCTACGGCGGTGCTATCCAGATCGCCGGTGCAGTGAAATCGAACAAGATCAAGAAATCGGCCACGTCGGACTTCATGGAGATCGAAAAGCAGCGCGGTATCTCCGTCTCGACCTCGGTGATGACCTTCTCGTACAATAATTATACCGTCAACCTGCTCGATACACCCGGTCACAAGGACTTCGCTGAAGATACCTACCGCACATTGACAGCAGTGGACAGCGTCATCCTCGTGATCGATTGCGTGAAAGGGGTCGAGGAACAGACGGAGAAACTGATGAACGTCTGCCGGATGCGGAACACACCGGTGATCGTCTTCATCAACAAGCTGGACCGTGAAGGACGTGAACCGATCGAACTGCTGGATGAGATCGAAGAGAAACTGAACATCCACGTCCGCCCGCTCACCTGGCCGATGGGGATCGGATCCAATTTCCGCGGCGTGTTCAACATCACGAACAATACGTTCAACTTCTTCACACCGAACAAACAGCGGGTGGAAGAGGATGTGGAAACATTCAGCGGGGTGGACGATCCGAAGCTGGCGGAACAATTCGGCAAGCAGGCGGTCGCACTGAAGCACGATATCGAACTCATCAGCGGTGTCTATCCTCCGTTCTCGGAGGAGGAGTACCGCTCCGGGAGTGCAGCGGCGGTCTTCTTCGGCAGTGCCCTCAATAATTTCGGTGTGAAAGAACTGCTGGAGACCTTCGTCTCCATCGCTCCCGCACCGCAGCCGCGCGAGACCACGGCAGGGGTCATCGAACCGATGAGCGAGAAGTTCTCCGGATTCGTCTTCAAGCTCCATGCGAACCTCGATCCGCGTCACCGGGACCGTATCGCCTTCCTCCGCATCTGTTCCGGACGGTTCGAACGGAACAAATTCTACTACCACGTCCGGCTCAAGCGCGACCTCAAGTTCGCCAATCCGACCTCATTCATGGCGCAGGACAAGAGCGTGGTGGATTTCGCGTATCCGGGCGATGTGATCGGACTCTACGATTCCGGGAACTTCAAGATCGGAGATACGCTGACGGAAGGGGAGCAGCTCATGTACAAGGGGATCCCGACCTTCTCCCCTGAGATCTTCAAAGAACTGCAGCTGACCGATCCGTTCAAGTCGAAGCAGCTGGAGAAAGGTATCCGTCAGCTCACCGACGAGGGACTTGCACAGGTCTTTCTGCAGAATCAAGGGAACCGCAAGGTCGTCGGCACGGTCGGCGACCTGCAGTTCGACGTCATACAATACCGTTTGGAGAACGAATACGGTGCCCCCTGTCTCTTTCGT
>JAVBYA010000356.1 GCA_030824295.1 Bacteroidota bacterium | reverse complement strand
CGGCAGCTGCACCGGCGGAAAGATCTCGGACTTCATCGCTGCAGCGGAAGTGATGTACGGCGAGAAGGTGAAGATCGACACATTCATCGTTCCGGCTACGACCGATGTGGCGAAGCAGATCCGTACGCTCAAGGTGAAGGACAAGACCGTCATGCAGATCTTCGAAGAGGCGGGCTGCCGCATCGGCGATTCATCCTGCGCGGCGTGCCTGGGCGGACCGTCCGATACGTTCGGCCGGCTGAACAACGCCGAGGTCTGCATCTCGTCCACCAACCGGAATTTCCCCGGACGGATGGGATCCAAGAAATCGCAGGTGTATCTGGCCTCGCCGTATACCGTTGCTGCCTCGGCAGTGAAAGGGGTCATCACCAGTCCCCGTGAATTCTTCGAGTGACCGGTGCGGGCTGAAAAGTGATGTTCGCCAACGTTTTTTCCCGTATATTTCAGATGAAGAACAGTTCATCTCTCTCACCACGGGAACAGCATGCGTTGGTATATACGCTCCAAAATACATAAAGCGACCGTCACCGAAGCGGACATCAATTACGTCGGCAGTATCACCATCGACGAGGACCTGATCGAACGGACCGGGCTCCACGAAGGCGAACGGGTGCTGGTCACGAGCAATTCCTCCGGCGCGCGGCTGGAAACGTATGTGATCCGCGGACAGCGGCATTCCGGCGTGATCTGCATGAACGGCGCCGCGGCGCACCTCATCAAGCAGGGGGAGGAGATCATCATCATGGGGTTCGAACTATCGGACGTCCCGGTGAAGCCGACCATGATCCTGGTGGACAAGGACAACAAGTTCGTTCAGAATCTATAAGACAGTGAGTGATCATCATCGGACCTTCGGATGCGAGATGCACTCCGGAGGTTTTTTATTTTCACCGCGCTCACCGCGCAGAACAGTACCGTTCAAGGAGCAGTATGGAAGCCATCATCAAAGGAAAAGCATTCGTGCTCGGCAACGACATCGACACGGACCAGATCATCCCCGCCGCACATCTCGTCTATAAGCTGGACGATCCGGACGAGAAGAAGAACTACGGCAAGTACGCCTTCTCCGGCGTCCCCATCGAGCAGTCCGGTCTGCCGCAGGGGAACATCCCGTTCATCAAAGACGGGACCTGGCAGAGTGAGTATACCATCGTCATCGGCGGGAAGAACTTCGGCTGCGGCTCCTCGCGCGAGCATGCACCGTTCGCGCTGCAGGTGGCCGGCATCCGTGCAGTGATCGCCGAGAGCTACGCCCGCATCTTCTACCGCAACTCCATCGACGGCGCATTCGTTGCCCCGTTCGAAACGACGCATGCGCTCGCTAAGGAGGTCCGCACCGGCGACGAACTGGAGCTGGATACGACGAAAGGGATCCTGAAGAACCATACGCAGGGGAAGGAATATCAGCTGAGTCCGCTCGGCGACATCGAACACATCCTGCGCAGCGGAGGGATCTTTGAATATGCACGGCAGTCGGGGATGCTGAAACGGTAAAAGCGGAAGGTAAAAGTCAAAAGTGGAAGTCAAAAGTTAAAAGTTAAAAGTGAAATGAGATGGAAGAAGGTGAAGGGAGTACAAAGATCATGAGGGAGCAATGCTGAATAAAACGATCGCTATCATCGGTGCCGGCAACATGGGAACGGCGCTCATCCGCGGAATACTGAATGCGAACCTGACGAGCGCAAAGAAGATCTACGCCAGCGGAACACGCATCGAGAAACTTGATACACTCTCCACCGAGTATGGTATCAACGTCACCACAAACAACAAAGACGCGGTGAAGCATGCGGATATCATCATCCTCTGCGTGAAGGCCTCGGTCATTCGTGGTGTGCTGGACGGGATGCTCAAGTCGCTCCACAAAGGACAGCTCGTCATCTCCATCGCTGCCGGCGTTACGACCGGTTCCATGGAGAAGATCATCGGACGGAGCGTACCGGTGGTCCGTTGCATGCCGAATATCGCCTCCACGGTCGGACTCGGCTCCACCGCTATCTCCTTCGGCGCGCATGTGCACGCAGCGCAGCACGATATCGCCATCAAGATCTTCGAAGCGGTCGGCGATGTGGTCGTGGTCGGTGAGCAGCATCTGGATGCGGTCACCGGACTCAGCGGCAGCGGTCCCGCGTACATCTACATGGTGATCGAAGCGCTCATCGACGGCGGCGTGAAGATGGGATTGCCGCGCGATATCTCCACGAAGCTTGCCATTCAGACGGTGCTTGGTTCTGCGAAACTGGTGAAGGAATCGAATGTGCATCCTGCCATCCTGCGCGATCAGGTCACCACACCGGGCGGAACGACCATCAACGCCATCCACGAACTCGAGTCGCACGGTCTCCGCTCCATGCTCATCGATGCCGTAGCGACCGCGACCCGACGCTCCAAGGAACTGTCGGAGCTGATCAATAAATAATGTAACACCCAACGGAATTGATTCAATGATCCATTGACTCAATGAATCAATTCCATCATTTTTTTCATTCATCTTTCTTATGAACAAGAAACTCACGGTCATTCCCGGCGACGGTATCGGCAAAGAGGTCGTTGAAGGGGCATTGCAGGTACTGAACGTTGTTGCCAAGAAATTCAGTCATCAATTCGAATATGAGTTCGCGCTGGCGGGCGGAGCTGCACTGGACGCTGCCGGTATCCCGCTCCCCGAAGCGACGCTCACCTCCGCCAAGTCCAGCGATGCAGTGCTGCTGGGAGCGGTCGGCGGACCGAAATGGGACGCAAATCCCCAGCATTTGAAGCCGGAACGGGCCTTATTGGGCCTCCGGAAGGAATTAGGACTCTACGCTAACATCCGTCCCGCCAAGATCTATTCTGCGCTCGTGGATGCCTCTTCCCTTAAAAAGGAAGTGGTGGAGGGTGTGGATATCATCGTGGTGCGCGAACTGACCGGCGGACTCTATTTCGGGAAGCCGAGCGGGTTCGAACAGCGGAACGGGGAAGAGGTCGGCTTCAACACCATGCTCTATTCCGAATCCGAAGTGCGGCGCATCGCTGTCTCCGCCTTCGAGATCGCGCGCAAGCGTTCCAAAAAAGTATGCTCGGTGGATAAAGCGAACGTGCTGGAGACTTCACAGCTCTGGCGGAAGGTGGTCATCGAGACCGCGAAGCAGTTCCCGGATGTGGATCTGAGCCATATGTATGTGGACAACTGCTCCATGCAGCTCATCCGCAATCCGAAACAATTCGATGTGATCGTCACCGAGAACCTCTTCGGCGACATCCTCAGCGATGAGGCGGCGATGCTCACCGGATCCATCGGCATGCTCGCATCCGCATCACTCGGCGGCACCGTCGCCATGTACGAGCCGGTCCACGGCAGCGCGCCGGACATCGCCGGACAGAACAAAGCGAATCCCATCGCCACCATCGCTTCCGTTGCGATGATGCTGAAGTACTCCTTCGGTCTCTCCGCGGAATCCGATGCCATCGAGAACGCCATCGAGAAGGTGCTGAGCGCAGGGTTCCGCACCGGCGACATCCATACGGAAGGGATGACGCTGCTCGGGACGAAAGAGATGACAGCGAAGATCATAGAATACATTTAACCACGAAAACACAAAGTCACAAAAGAAATTATATGCTGACAATGAAATTCGGCGGCACGTCCGTCGGTGATGTGCCAAGATTACAAGAGGTCGTATCCATCGTCCGGCAATTCCTCAGTGAACAGCCGGTGGTCGTCGCTTCGGCGATGGGCGGATTGACGAACGTCCTGCTGGAGACAGCGCAGAAAGCGGTGGAGCGGAGGACCGGTGAGGTGAACAATGCTGTGGCCGCCATCCAGGACCGCCATCTGAAGATCGCCAATACGCTGGTGCAGGATTACCCCCGCCGCGCCGCGCTCATCGCCGCGCAGCAGGAGATGATCGACGATCTCTCCAACTTCTATCAGGGTGTGGCGCTCCTGCGCGAACTTTCCCCGCGGTCACTGGATGCCATCGCTGCGTTCGGCGAGCTTCTTTCCTGCCGGCAGATCGCTGCCATCCTGGAGGACAGCGGCATCCCGGCGCAGTTCGTCGATGCACGCAAGCTCGTGCGGACGGATGACCAGTTCGGCGAAGCGAATATCGATTTTGCCGTTACCAATCCGGCGCTGCATGGCGCACTAGTGCCGCTCGTGCAGCAGGGGATCGTCCCGGTCGTGACCGGATTCGTTGCTTCCACGGCGGACGGCATCACCACCACCATCGGACGCAGCGGTTCGGATTATACCGGCTCCGTTGTCGGCGCGGCAGTGAACAGCAGTGAAGTGTGGATCTGGACCGATGTGGACGGTGTGATGACCGCCGATCCGCGCAACGTGAACGGTGCGAAAGTGCTGAAGGAGATCTCCTACCGTGAAGCGGCGGAGATGAGTTATTTCGGTGCGAAGGTGATCCATCCCAAGACGATGGTGCCGGCGATCGAGAAAAAGATCCCTATCCGCATCAAGAATACGTTCAACCCGTCCCACCCCGGCACGCTCATCTCTGCGGCGCCGGACAACGGCGGCACCTGGGCGAAGACGGTCACCTCCATCAACGATCTGGCGATCATCGCCATTGAAGGGAACGGGATGATCGGCGTTCCGGGCGTTTCCGGACGCATCTTCACCGCGCTCGCCCGCGCGCAGG
>JAVBYA010000155.1 GCA_030824295.1 Bacteroidota bacterium | reverse complement strand
GAGGTATGTGTCAATGAACAATGAACGATCTCCCTCAGGACGGATCACCGTGCTCAATATCCCGGTGGAGAACACCACGACGGAACAGCTGCTGCAGGATTTTAAAAGGGGGGTCCTTTTCACACCCAATATCGATCACTTCGTACTTGCACAGCGAGACCATGAGTTCCACACTGCCTACCTCGCTGCAGACCATGTGGTGATGGACAGCAGGGTGGTCTTCCTGCTCTGGAAACTTCGCCGGCTGTCGTTCAAGACCCAGATCGCCGGTTCCGATCTTTTCCCGCTCTTCTGTGAGCATCACCGGAACGATCCTGCCGTCACCGTATTCCTTCTGGGGGCACGTGAAGGGGTAGGGGAAGAGGCGGCAGGTCTCATCAATGGATCTGTCGGCCGGCCGATGGTCATTGGTTGGTATGCTCCGAAGTCCGGTTTTGAACTGGATCCTGCTGAAAATGCCCGGATCATTGAGAAAATTACACAGAGTAAGGCAACCGTGCTGGCAGTCGCTCTGGGAACCCCCAAACAGGAACTTTGGATCTACAGGAACCGCTCCAAACTGCCTTCCGTAGGGCGGTTCATCGGGATCGGTGCCACGCTCGATTTTATGACCGGCCGCCAGCGCCGGGCACCTGTTTGGCTCCGGAAGGCCGGCGGGGAATGGCTCTTTCGGCTGCTGCACGAACCCGGGAGGCTCTTTCATCGGTACTTGATTCGAGATTTGACCTTTTTTTACTATCTTTTACTCCAATGGACGAGTAATTATAAGGACCCTTTTGAGAATCATTAAAATTCCTGCTTTCATTCCGATCATCTTCCTTCTACTTCTTCTTCCCGGTGCGTTCAGTACCGCACAGATCGAACTTGTCAAAGAGGAAATTTCCGGTCAACAATACCGTCTGACATTCGTGAATCGCGGTTATGCGTACCATGTCGATACACGGAATAAAACGGTGGTCTTCCAGGGAATGACCGATGAAAGCAGACCGGCGCTTCCGGTTTCACCGCAGCGTGAGATCTTCATTGCACTTCCTCCGGGATCACAGCCGGCAGCCGCACTTTCGATCGTGCGTTCATCCGTCATCGACGGCGTACAGCTTCATCGTTCACCGGTTGCCCGGCGTTTGAATGACACGGTCGTGGTGTATGATGAGGTTGGATCGAACCGGCCCGGAGCATCACCCGATGATGGTCCGTGGTACACCGTGAACGGATATCTGTGGTTGGGGAATTCCTACTGCCTACACGTGACCGTTCATCCGTATGCGGATGTGCGGAGACCGTCGCAGGTCCGCACGATCGATGAGTTCACGGTCACTCTGGATGTTCCGGAAGCCGTTGCCGCACCGGTGCCGGCGGTCTCGGACCCTCTGCATCCTCTGATCGACAACACACGGATGGGACTGGGGTGGACCGCGTCGGCACCATCGCATGCGGTACCAGCAACGGACAACTGGATAGATTATTCCGCAGATTATGTGAAGCTCGGTGTGGTGCGGGATGCTGTGCACCGCATCCGGTATTCGGACCTGCAGAGTTATGGTGTTCCGGTCGCAACGATCGATCCTGCTGCACTCAAATTATATTACCGCGGGAAGGAATGGCCTATCTACGTACGCGGTCAGGCGGACGGCAAGTTCGATACCACCGATTTCATCGAGTTCCTTGGCAGGCGTAATTACGGCGATGTCCGTTACCGCGAAGTTCCGCCGATAGGGGAGTCGTACTATGAGTTCCTTGACCGTTACTCCGATACAACGATCTACTGGCTGCGGTGGACCGGCGCTCCGGGAAAAAGAGCCGACACCACTTCCGTGGTGACCGTTGCGCCTACGGATACGCTGAAATTTTTCGATCATTTGGCCCACGGGGAAGTGAATGCCTATTGGGATTTCCAACTGAACCCGAGTCCGTCCGGCCTCGTCCGCCGGGAACTGCCGGATCTTCTCGAGAATGAAACGTGGAACGACAGGAAGATCAATGTCGGAAGGACCGACATTGTACTGGGAGTGATCCGCTTGTTCCCGAACAAACCTGCCAGAGCGTTCGTGAAGCTCCAAAATTATGCATCCAGTATCGATGTGAACGCCCATCTGATGGCATTGAAGATCAACTCAGGAGCCGCGACGTACGATTCCGGCTATCTGAATAAATACGAACAGAAGGTGCTACGTGCCTCGTTCAATTCCAACCTGCTCACGCAGGGAACGAGCACTGTCAACATCCATTCATTCCCGACAGCGAACACCACCAACACGGTCATCTTGGACTGGTATGAGTTGGAGTATCCGCGGTACATCGCCACGACCACCGATTCGCTGATCTTTGGTTACCGTTCCCCCCTGGCTGCCGGCGCATACCGTTTGGTGATGACCGGGTTGTCGGCACAACCGGTGACCGTGTACAGGTTCAACACCCTCGACAGTACGAGCAGGAAGATCGGTGTGTATCAACGTTCGGGTGACTCGTTGGTCTTCAACGATTCCGTCCGTGACGGTATCATCTACTATTTGATCGCAGAATCGAAGGTGACCCGTCCGTTGTTCTTCGCGAAGAAGAAATTCGTGAACCTGCGGAGCCAGTCCCGCTCTGCACAGTACATCGCCATCACCCATCCGTATTTCATGACAACGGCGCAGAACTATGTCTCCTTCATTGCTGGTCAGTACGGGGTCACCACATCGCTGGTGGATATCAACGATATCTACGATGAGTTCAATTATGGTTTCTTTTCCCCGGAACCGATCCGGGATTTCCTGAAGAGCGCCGCCGAGCAATGGCAGCCGCCGAAACCGCAGTATCTGCTGCTGATCGGGAAGGCCACCTATGATTTCTATGGGAATAAAACGAGGAATTTCGGCACCCCCAGATTGGAGAATTTCGTCCCGTCGTACGGCAACCCGGTGAGCGATTATTGGTTCGTGATGTGGGATACGACCAAAGTGAACATACCGATGATGTCCGTCGGGAGGATACCGGCAAAGTCACTGGACGAGTTCAATGAGTATTTCCTGCGTCATCAAAAGTATGTGTCCAAAGGGAGCGACGATTGGAACAAACGGTACATCTCATTCTCCGGCGGTTCTTCCGCGAGCGAGAGTGAGACGGCTCAGTCCAAGAATGCGAATGAAGCTGTTCTCAACAACTATGTGCGCCCGCGTCCGGTCGGCGGGAATGCGGTCAGTTTTTACAAGACCGTTTCACCTCAAACGAATTTCGGGCCCTATTCTGCGGAAGTCGTGAAAGAAACGATCGAGCAAGGGTCGGTGTTCATCTCCTACATCGGTCACAGCGGCACGCAAACGTGGGACAACAGTATCGCCGATGTCACGCAGCTGTCCAACATCCGTGACCGGAATCCGCTGGTGACCGATTTCGGCTGCTCTACTGTGAAACATGCAGAGCCGGATGTTCTCTCGTTCTCGGAGATCTTCGTTGTCGATCCGAAAGGTCAGGCGATCTCCTACATCGGGAATTCATCGCTCGGGTTCGCATCCACTGCGTATTCCTTCCCGTCGTACTTCTACCGGTCCCTTTTAACGGATACGGCGGTCTCCATCGGCACATCTCATATGCAGGCGAAGGTCGAATTCCTGAAGAACTTCGGATCGACCGGTTCGTACCGATTGTTCTCTCTGACGAATACCATCATCGGGGATCCGATCGTCCGGCTGCCGATCCCGGACAGACCGAACCTTTCCGTCAGTAATTCGGTGATGCTTCTGTCGAACGATCGGCCGACGGAACTCGATGATAGTCTCATCTTCCGGCTGCCGTACCTCAATTTAGGCCGGGCACCGTCGGATTCGATCACGATCCAATACACATCGGAATACAAAGGCGCTCTGACAAATTCGGCAACGGTCCGGCGCATCATCCCTCTCTATGGAGACACGCTCAGGTTCTCCGCCCCGGTCGGATCTCGGCCCGGACAGCATCGGCTGACCGTGGTGTTCGATCCGCAGAACACAACGCAGGAACTGAACGAAACGGATAACACGTACAGTGTGGACGTCTTCGTTGCGAGCAGTTCCATCAGATCGATCTCTCTTCTGAGCGATGCGGAACAGTCGGCCGGCCGTGTGAAGTTCCTGAACCCGTCGCTCTCACCCGGCACCGACAGGTTCACGGTGACGGTGAGTGATCGGGCGGACCTTGCGGCACCGGTCACGTCCACCGTTGTGATGGATTCATTTCTGACAATGTTCACACTCCCTTCTCAATTCGCAGGGAAGAGGATCTGGTACAAACCGACCTTCGATTCCGTCACCGGAACAGGACTGACGCACTCTGCATTCTTCGGTGACCGGAACAATGTGCTGCTCGCCGATCCGCATGTGTTCAACCGGATGTCGTTCCAGGGAGCGAAGGTGCAACAGAGCGGTATCGTGCTGGATACTTCACTCATCACATTCGGAGCGATTTCCGCCGGTGCCAATGCCGGTGCAACCGCCGTCGTGACCCGGAACGGTCTGAACCTGACCCCCTCCAGCAATCTGACAGGTCATCACGTTGGGGTGTTCGATACCGTGAAATACGAATTGGTGTACTTCAATCGGTTCATTGTATCGGCCGGCGGGGTGAACATCACGAACTATGAGAAACTGCTCGATACGCTCTCGGGGAGATACCTTC
>JAVBYA010000001.1 GCA_030824295.1 Bacteroidota bacterium | reverse complement strand
TCGCTGCGCAATGAAACGAACTTCCGCAAAGCGGAGGAAGATGAGTCCAAGGATCGGACCGGAATACTCCTGCGCTTTCAGTCCCGAGTTCGCGCGGAACTGGTCCGCAGCATCCCATAATCGTTTTTCGAGTGATTCAGTGGCTTTATCTTTTTCTGAGGGGGCGATCCATTGCATGCTTCAACATCCTTCATTTATCGTTACAGTTCGAGCAGCTCATCAAAGCTTTTTGCCGTCATAAGGTTTTTATGTTGCACATAGACTGGTCCCTGTGGTTTCCGATTTGAATCATTGGATTTAATAGGCGCTATTTCATGTGCCGGCGCCTTAAACTTCAGTAAGTATTTCCCAGTTTTCTCAAAGGGAATAATTACATCCACTTCCGCTACGTGCGTTATCGCACTGATTGGAGCCACTTGGTATGCAGCGATATACTTTATTTTGTCCTTCATTGCGGCGCTGATCCGAATGGCATGCCATTGGTGATTGTTCAGGAATTCCGCTTTGAATCCCCCTTCCCGAGCAGGAACGACGATGGTGTCACATTGAGACCGGCGCTCTCTTCGTTTCAGTATATCCTCATAACTCCTCTTTTTCACCGGTCCCTGAACCAGCTCTAACTCTTCATTTTCATATAAGGTGTCGAAATGATAGACCATTTCTTCCTTATCTGAAATGTAGGATTTCACTTCGAGGACTGAAATGTTCGCATTGATTTTTTGTAGAACGTTATGGAGTTCATCCTTCGCTTCATCGATCACGACCAATGCCTTAAACGGCTTATAGACGGCAGAGTCCAGATAATTATCGATGTTGCGGTGGCGGGATTTAGCGCTTCCCTCTTCCAACCGTTTTAGCATCTGTTTGTTACCGTTTATGACTTCCATCAGATAATTCCGCAGTTCCACCTTGCCTTCTTCAAAGCTCGTTGCAAAGCGCAACATTTGTATCCCGATATGCTTGAAAGGATCGTGTGAGACGATCTCATTTTCGATGATATAGAGATCGGGCTCGACCGGATTCGTCATATCGATCAGGTAAGCATCCGGAATCGTAACAATATCGGAACCTTTCAATCTCTTCTTTTTATTGACATATATCGTTGAGCTTCCAAAGATAACATCTGACAGTTTTTCAACGCAGCTTTCGAATTCTGCTTCATTGTCATAGTTGAACAAATTATAGACTGTATTATTGATCAGAATTGGCATGATCGAATAGCTCCATTGTTATTTTTTTCTCTTACAATTCGTGTTTTCTCATTGCGAGATCATTCTGTCTGGAATAGAGATTCTGTAGAAAGCGAAAATCCCACATTTGAACTAAAGTAAGGAACACTATATTCTGAGAGTCTGAACCTGTATCCGTACCGCGTAGAAATGAACAAGGGCAGATACACACCACCGCAAGGAACTTTTGCAAACACGCTTGCCGTATATGTTAGATACTTGCCGAAATCTGCATTGAACTCACCTGTCAATACCTCCGCAGCAAAGCTCAGAGAGCTATGTTTATCGTATTGCCAATGATATCCATACGATAATCGCAATCCATCAACAGAACGAATACCATACGTTGGCCGTGCGATTCCAAATAACGAAACATCCTCGATACCATTTCGATCAAAACCACTCATCTGTTGAACATGGTAGCGATATTCAATCATTATTGCTTCTTTGGTATACTGCGGACATTCATTTAACAACTTATTAACGTATACTGTGCCAAATCTTAAGAAATAATAGTCCCATCCCATTGAGGCAAATGCTTTGGGGTCATAATCGACTCTAATTTTTTTAAAACTATCGGCTTCTGCTTGGGTTTCTAAATACATACCATTCGATTCATGTGCCCATCCAAAATATATGGGTATTCGATATTTTTTGTCATAATATAATCTCACATCAAAATATGCCATCGGGTTTTGGACACGGGATAGTATCGGCGAAGATTTCCATCCCAAATCCATAAAAAAATCGTATCCTCCGTGATATGCCAATTTCAACAAGAGAACATTTGATTTATTTTCACCAAAGTTCTTTTTATAAAGTGCTAATCCTTGAAATATAGAAAAGGATAAGTAGCTTTTCCCTTCTGATGAGTACTCTAAGCCAAGTAATGTTGGAAACATAGAGGAACCGAAAAGCGAGTCTTCAATTGCAATCGATTGTGGTGCCAATTGATTTGCATCGGTCCATTCACATGGTTTTTTGCATTTCGATGTGTCTTTCTCTTGTGCAATCAGTTGGAGTGAAAATACCAATAAATAACAAAGCGTCCGGACGTTCATAACTACTCTCCTGTATTGATATTGGCCGATAGTTTGCCGCTTAATCTTTGCTTATTGGTTTTTTTGAATTGATTCGCCCATTGGTTATTTACTGTATCTTCAATAACTGGCAGTATTGAGTTTCTTTTCTTGAATGCAACAAAAAACACCACATGTGCCGTCTGAAACGCCATCACATTCTTCGCTCCTGTTGCCTTCTTTAACAGGGCCGCACGTTCGGCGACATACTTCTCCCTATTCACCCGTGGAAAATGCTGATAGATCACCAGGGACTTTCCGGCGGCGGCGAACGGAGCGAGTTCGTCCCAGTAGAGATATTTGGAGGAGTTCTTCCTCCCTTTGGGAGTAGTGGCGGTTTCAAGTCCGTTATCGGGATCGAAGAAGACGATGCCGCATTCCTTGAAGCGCTTCAGTGCGTCGCCAAAGTAGCGCTCACGGTCCGCGGTGTCGTGGAGCAGTTCGGTGTAGTAGGCAGCGTTGGGTATCAGGTTCCAGCGTTCCGCGTAGCGGACATGCTGTTGTGAGGGAGAGGTGACCTTGGAGAGTGCGCGGAAGAGCGGTTCGTCATAGTGACGGTACTCCTCATGCCTGGCGAGGTAGTCCCGCTTGCGCCCGTCCCTCCCGCCGTCATCGGCCGTGAGCATCCAGCAGACGCCGATGCGCTCGCCGGTCGCTTCCGCGATGCAGCGGAGCAGGCCGTACTTCCGGTAGTCATTGATGTCGCCGAAATACTGGTTTTTCACAGGACCCCCAAAAACAACGTGGAGCGGACTGTCCAATATGGGCAATTTTTTGGAGAATGGACAGAGGAAGACCTCTAGTGCCAAGAAAAAGATCGGAGAATCACCTGCTAATCTTTCTTCTTTTCTGCATTATTCTGAGGAATCTGAGTGATTGCTCTTGTTTTCACTGGGATGAACCCCAATAAATACGAATCCCCGGCTTAAACTAGCCCGGGGATCGTAGTATTGCTCTGTATATTTACTGTTTTCAGGCGGTTGCAGGGGGAGGCGTTTGTGTGCCATTGTCACCAGGAGTTTCAACGTCACCCGCAGCCCTATGCCGGATACCGGAATCTTTCACAACACGCGCTGCGAAATACTTGTTATAGAATTCCGTTTCCGTTGGTCTCAGCAGCTCCATGTAGCGGTCAAATTCCTCGCTCAGCATCTCGTCCACTACGTCAAACAGCTCATTCATACTCCCCCGCACCCCTTTCCGCTCCGCAACACTGCTCTCCCGCTGACCGATGGCAGTATTATAGCCGGCTGTGCGGATGGCGAGGTCGTCGATCACCGCTGTGGTGATACCATACGGTGCCAGTCCTGCCATGTGCGCACGGGCCTGCTCTGCCAGTGCCGTGCAGAACTGCACCAGGTCCGTATCCCGCTTCCGCCGGAGCTTATACTCCGTCACATTCGTCAATGCCTGGAGTTCCGCATTCCGTTCCTTCCGGGCGAACACATGCAATCCCGAAACCACCGGCATTGCCGATTCTATCAGGGCATCCGCTGCATTGTATTTTGCATCGGTCTTCCCGGCGCTCACGGTCACCACCTCGTTCGACTTTGCCTTAATGGTCTGAACATGGGCGATCAGGTCTTCTACCCCCAGAGCAAATCCGGGGATCTTTTGCACTTTGGTGCCGTTCGACTGCAAAAGGGTGATCAACCCTTCATACATCGTCAGTCTGTTTTCATTCCGTTTCGTCATACTGCCTCCTCTATGGTTGTGGTTGGGATGATTGTTCCATTGCTGGAACGCTTTCAGGCATCATGTTCGTACACTCCCCCGATTTCTAGAGGCTATCTCAAAAACAGCGTGTCATCCCCGTCCCAAAGGGATCCCTTCGGGAAATGCTCCTATCGGGTATCCAGTATGCTGGATTCCCACTAAAAACATGTGGGAATGACATATTGAGTACCATTTTTGAGATGCGCTCTACTAAAAACCTGACATACTGTCCATCACCTCCTTCATCCTGCTTTCTGTGATCCCCATTGTGAATCTTCCGTTGATGATTGTGAATGTATCGACCTATCCTTTCCCTTCATCGTTCAATTGTGCAGCAGTGATGCATTATTACTGCGAGCGTCAATCATCATTGTGCGAAGATACAAACCCATTGTGTTCGTTTTACACTTCATTGTGACACTTACGACATTCATTGTGAACAATTCACGGCATTGTGAAGAGTGTTCGTCACAATTGTGCGGTGTAGCGTCTGTTAATGTGTCAGTCAATGAACCCTTCGCGCACCATCTTCAATTATTCGCAACAATCTTTCCATCCTTTGTGGATGCGTCGACGTTCATTGTCCGAACGAAAGGAAGTATTGCGCGCTGCACGG
>JAVBYA010000223.1 GCA_030824295.1 Bacteroidota bacterium | reverse complement strand
TTCCCGTTCCGGAAATACTCCATTCCCGAAGATTCAGCGGATATCGTCTTCGCCAATCTGGAATGCCAGGTATCGGACCAGAAAGGGGAGACCGGACACCCCAAATTCAACCTGATCTTCACCGCTCCGCCGGAAGCGATCACGACACTGAAAGCGTCTGGGATCGACATCGTTTCTACCGCCAACAACCATGCGGTGGATTACGGTATCGATGCGCTGAAAGAGACCGTCGACCGGCTCACAGCAGCGAACATTCCGTTCGTTGGAACGTCCAAAGAGAAAGAAAACCTCTACCGGCCGCTGATTTACGAGAAAAACAACATAAAATTTGCTATCTTTGGTGTATCAGCGTTCGTGAACATGACATTCAAGGGATGGCGGGACCATGTGGCCGTCCCGGATTCCGTGAAATTGGCTGAGCAGATCGCTGCGGTCCGGGATTCCGTGGACGTGGTCATCCTGAGTTATCACGGCGGGGTGGAGTATACTGACAGACCGGCGGACCACGTGAAGCGTTTTGCGGAGTGGTCGGTCCTGAACGGTGTGGACCTGTTCCTGGGGCATCATCCGCATGTCACATTCGGAGTGCAGCAGCGCGGTAAGAGCATCATCGTTCACTCGCTCGGCAATTTCGTTTTCTATCAACCGCAGCATTATTGGACGCAGCGGAGTTACGGCATCAAATTCCTCTTCCGGAAGGAAGGGGACAGCACCAGCATGGCGATCGACCGGTTCATTCCGGTGAACGTCTCCATGCAGACCAAACGGCTGACCGACAGCACGGAATCGGCGAAACTCTTCCGGCGGACGCAGCAATTATCCAACTTCGATCTTCAACAGTATTGGAAATTCAGTGAATAACGTTGTGAAATCCCTGTTCGTTCTCCTCTCCGCAATGCTTCTGATCTCCTGCGCTTCCACCGAAGTGACGAACACGATGCCGGTGGAAGAGCGGTATCAAAAAGCAAAGGCCCTCTTCGATGACGAAGACTATCTCCAGGCCATCGAGGACTTCAAAGTGATCACGGTGCAGTTCCAGGGGAGCGAGTATGCCGACGAAGCGCAGTTCTATCTTGCCGAATGCCGCTACCGACGCGGTGAGTACATCCTTGCATCAGCGGAGTATGACAATCTTGTCCGTCTGATGCCGGGAAGTCCATTCACCAATCTTTCCCGCTACATGCGTGCGGACTCGTACTATCAGCTCTCGCCGAAACCGCAGCTCGATCAGAAATATTCACGGCTGGCACTGGATAATTTCCAGACCTATATCGAATTCTCCCCGAAGGATACGCTGGTGGGAGAGGCGGAGAAGAAGATCACAGAACTGACGCTGAAGCTGGCGATGAAGATGTACGAGGGCGGTCTGCTCTATTATCGGATGGAGTACTTCCGTGCAGCGATCGCGTACTTCGACAAACTCATCCAGGACTATCATGATTCCCCCTATGCGGACGACGGCATGCTGTGGAAGGCCCGCAGTCAGAACGAGCGGAAGGATTTTGCCGGCGCAGTGCAGACCATCCAGGAACTCCTCACCAAACACCCGGACACGGACCTGAAAACGGAGATCGCCGAACTGGAGAAGAAGATCGCCGAGGACAAGGTCGAGTACGACGAGGATCAACGGCTTCGACAAACCACTCTCACCGAATGAACAACGAACTACCGCTCCTTCCGCACCAGGCCAGTATGACGCAGCTGGTGCTGCCGAACGATACCAATCAGCTGGGCAATCTGCTCGGCGGACAGTTGATGCATTGGATCGATCTCGTTGCCGCCATCGCAGCTGCGCGTCACTCCAAACATGTCTGCGTGACGGCCTCGGTGGACGATCTGAACTTCCTGCATCCCATCAAACTGGGTGAGGTCGTGACGCTGCTTGCATCCGTGAACCGTGTCTTCCGCACCTCCATGGAAGTGGGTGTGAAGGTCCTTTCGGAGAACATGCTCACCGGCACCATCAAGCATGCGAACACTGCGTACCTCACGTTTGTAGCGCTCGATGCGAACCGCGCACCGGTCCAGGTGCCGCAAGTGACCTTCTCTACGGAGGAGGAGCAGCGCCGGTACGAAGAAGCGCTGCACCGGCGTGATCTGCGGTTGGCACGGCGAAAGAAATTACTCCACTAACTGCGGCCGCGTGAATGTTGAATTCGGGGGAAGTCCGTTCCATGCATCGCTCATGCATCCTCATGATGGCCATGTCCATCCTCTCGGTGACCGAACTCTCTGCACAGCTCCGCATGCTGAATACGCTCAATACCCGTTCCGCATTCGCGCTGCCCGTCGAACTCCGCTTTCCCATCGCTGTACACTCCGCTGCAGCGGGGGCTTCCGGTCTCCTGGGATACCGTCCGGATTCCTCTGCGGTCGTTCTGTTCCGCAATGACGGGAACGGGCAGTGGACCTCCATGCGCACCATCGCCCGCTCGGCGAACGTCACGGATTTGACCGCCGGTGATCTGAACAACGACGGAACGGATGATGTGGTCATCGTCCACCGTGACCAGAACAGCGTGGAAGTGCTCTTCAGCCGCAGGGCCGATTCTTCCTTTGCCACCAGGAGTTTCCCGGTGAACTTCTATCCTGAACGCGCTCTCATCGGTGATATCACCGGGGACGGTATCCCGGATATCATCAGTTACGGTAAACTCTCTTCCGGACTCAGCATCCTGCAGGGGCGTGCGGGAGGGAAGTTCCTTCCGAACCGAACCGTGTTCGAGAATATCCCGGTCAGCGACTGTTCGCTCATCGCGCTGAACGGCGATGCCGTTCCGGATGTGGCGCTGCACAACTGGCTGACGAACGAGACCACGATCCATCTCGGACTGGGGAAATTGAAGTTCTCCGAACAAACCGTGCTGTCCTTTGCGCAGGATACGGTCCGCACGCTCTTCACCGATCTGACCGGTGACAATATCTCGGATGTGGCGGTCCTCTCACTGCAGAACAGCACGGTGCAGGTGCTCCATGGGGACGGGCTCGGCAATTTCTCCTTTGCACATATCACACCCCTCTCTGCGCTCTCGTACGGATTGGCAGCAGGACAGCTCACGTCGAACCGGTCCGACGTCATGGTCTTTGACAATTCCAAGCGTTCTCTTTCGCTGCTGATCAACCGCGGGGACGGTACGTTCTATGATGAGATCGTCTATGGTGCCGACGCTGACCGTCCGGATCTGATCATCACGGATATGAACGGCGACGGCCGGCGTGATGCGGTGATCGTAGCTGCCGCAGAAAGGTACTATTCCGTCATTTGGAACGCCGGATCACTGCGTGAGGAGCCACGGACGGAACGGACGCTGGCGGTCGGTGCTTCGCCTTCCAATCTATACGTCGGCGATATCACGTCGGACGGACTGGATGATATCGTGGTGAGCAATGAAGGGACGTCGACAGTCTCCATACTCGCTTCCAACGGAAATTCATTCAACGGTCAGCTCACGGTGGAGACGCCGGAACGACCTGTGTCCGTTTCACTCTACGCGAAATCCGATTCCGGTCTGACGCTCTACACGGCGCATCGAGATGATCCCCGTGTGGCACTCTACGGTCTTCGCCGTGAACAGGATACGATGACCTCTCTCGTCGGGGATGTGGAACAATTCTCCATCGCACTGCCGGAGAAACCGGTGAACGTCCTTCCCGATGTTTCGTATATGCAGAAAGGGATCTCGCTCTACGCGTTCATGTCCACCGCACCGAATGCCATCGTCTTCTATCAGCAGGTGAAAGGGACGCGGTTCCTGGCGAAGAGTCTTGTGCCGCTCGTCCCTTCCCGCATCGCGTATTCCACCATCAACGATCTGAACTACGACGGGAAGACCGATCTGCTGTACGTAACGGCAGGAGGGGGCGCGAAAGCGTCCGCTCTCGGCGTGACGATGAATGATTCCACCGGCGAATTCAAGGGTAAGGTCTATTCGTATGCGATCGTCGACTCCCTGCTGAAACGCGCTCTCGTTATGGTGGATGATTTCAATGGGGACCAACGGAAGGACTGCCTGCTCTATTCCGTACCGGAACAATCGCTCCGTCTGGCGCTCGGTATCGGTGATGCGATGTTCGGTCCGTTCGAGATCATCATCGACAGCATCACTGTGACCGCCGCTGAGCAGCTGCAGGTCTACGACCTGGAGAATGACGGTATCCTGGACATTCTGTATCTGGATAAGAACGAAGGTGCACTCTCCGCTTTCCGCGGAAAAGGGAACGGACGGTTCGGACGGAAAACTTCCGTGGCATCATTGCCGGGCGGTTCGGTGTTCCGCTGGGGGGATTTCAACGGGGACGGCGCTGCGGACCTCGTCTATACGGATCCGGACGGTGTGAGTATCACGGTGGAGTATGGCAACAAATAACTGCCGGACATATCGCTGGATGCTGTTGCTGAGCATCATGCTGTCGGTAACGGCGTTCTCTCAAGGAGGGAAGTGCGGAACATGGCGTTCCTTTGAACGGCTGCGGGCAAGATCCGAAGCACCCGATCAGGTCCTGGCAGTGTTCCGTCCCGTACGGCAGACCAGCAAACTTTCACCGCGCGGATTGTTCCGGGTCCATTATGATACTGCCGATGTCCACGCACCGTCGCTCGTCACCGGCAGCGGCGTCCGTATCCCCAACACGTACCATCAATATGCCGATTCTGTCCT
>JAVBYA010000177.1 GCA_030824295.1 Bacteroidota bacterium | reverse complement strand
TGCGACGATGCCCATGCGACCGGTGTGGTCGGTGTCGGCGGACGCGGCACGGCGAGCAAGTTCGGCCTGACGAAAGATGTGGATATCACGATGGGAACGTTCAGCAAATCGTTCGCATCGCTCGGCGGCTTCATCGCATCGACCCGGTCGGTCATCAATTACATCAAACATTCATCGCCGGCACTCATCTTCTCGGCAAGCCCGACTCCGGCATCCGTTGCATCCGCTCTTGCAGCGCTGGAGATCATCGAAGAACATCCGGAACTGGTCACGCAGCTGCACCATAATGCGAACCGGGTGCGTGAAGGATTCCGTGCGCTGGGATTCAATGTGGTGGGTGAGCCCGAGACCGGCATCGTATCCGTTATCATCGGCGATACCGAAAAAACGCTGATCTTCACCAAAGAACTTTTCGACGCCGGAGTGTTCGTGAACGCCTTCGTACGTCCCGGTGTTCCGCCGGGACTGGAGATGCTGCGGACCAGTTATATGGCAACGCACAAGGATGAGCACCTCGATAAGATCATCGAGATCTTCGGCGTGATCGGCAAGAAACTCGGCGTCATCAGCTGAGAGTGAACCCGTTTCCCACCGGACCACGCAGCCCTCAGCCGGGGTCCGCGTGGTCTTTGTTTATGGAAGGTACCTTATGGCAACGTTCACCGTTCGACCCGTCCTCACCTCCTCGGATACCAAGCGTTTCATCGACCTCATCTACGATCTGTACCGTGACGATCCCAACTGGGTGCCGCCGCTGCGGATGGACCGTGAGAAGCTCATCGATAAGAAGAAGAATCCCTTCTACACCCATTCGGAGATGGAACTGTTCCTGGCGGAACGGGACGGAAAGGTCATCGGCCGGATCGGCGCTATTGTGAATCACAATCACAACAAGGAACACAAGGACAAGGTAGGATTCTTCGGGTTCTTTGAATGCGTGAACGACCAGCAGGTGGCCAACGCTCTGTTCGATGAAGCGAAGAAGTACCTGCGGTCCAAAGGGATGGATGCGATGCGGGGACCGGCCAATCCTTCCGTCAATGACGAATATGGACTGCTGGTGGATGGATTCGATTCACCGCCGGTGGTGCTGATGACCTACAATCCGCGATACTACGAAACGCTCATCCTGAACTACGGATTGAAGAAGGAGAAGGACCTCTACGCCTATCTGCTGGATCAGAATGATGTGTATACCGATAAATTCGTCCGTGCGAACGAGATCGTGAAGCAGCGGAACAGTCTCACCTTCCGTGCCATCAACATGAAGGACTTCAAGAATGAAGTGAAGCGCATCAAAGAGGTGTACAATGCCGCATGGCAGTACAACTGGGGTGCAGTGGCGATGACCGACGCGGAGTTCGATGCGCTGGCGGATGACCTGAAAGCGGTGGTGGAGCCGGAACTGGTGCTCATTGCCGAAGCGAAAGGGAAGATGGTCGGGTTCGGACTGTCGCTGCCGGACATCAATGTGCGGCTCAAAGGGAACCGGAACGGCGGGTTGATCGGCGGACTGCTCCGGCTGCTGGTGTTCAAGAAGAAGGTCGATCTCTGCCGCATCATCGTCCTGGGAGTGCTGCCGGAATACCAGAAATCCGGTGCTGCGGGAGTGCTCTTCTACGAAACAGCCGTGCGGGCGAAGAAGCTCGGCTATCAGTACGGCGAAGCGAGCTGGATCCTGGAGGACAATGTGATGATGAACCGCGCTGCCGAGGCGATGCAGGGGAAACGGTACAAGACCTACCGCATCTATCAGCAGGAAATTTCATAGTGCTTGCAAAGCAAGGAATTCGTATTTTTCTGTCATAGTTCGATCCATTCTGTCCATCACTTCAATCTCTGAGGAAATCAATGGCTGTGAAACCTGTTGAAAAGATCTGGATGAACGGTAAGCTCATCGACTGGAACGATGCCAAGATCCATGTGCTCTCCCATGTCATCCATTACGGCAGTTCGTGGTTCGAAGGGATCCGCTGCTACGAGACCAAGAAAGGCTCCGCGATCTTCCGTCACCGTGAGCATATCGCACGATTGTTCGATTCCGCAAAGCTGTATCGTGCGGAGATCCCCTACACCATCGAACAGGTGATGGAGGCGGATAAAGAGACCATACGGGTGAACAAGCTCAAAGCGTGCTACATCCGCCCAGTGGCGTACCGCGGGTACGGCGATGTCGGAGTCTATCCCATGGGATGCCCGGTGGACCTGACCATCGCGGTGTGGGAGTGGGGGAAATATCTCGGACCGGAAGCGCTGGAGAAAGGGATCGACGTCCGCTTCGCCTCCTGGCAGCGCGCGGCGGGGAATACGTTCCCGACCACAGCGAAAGCCGGCGGCAATTATCTGAACTCGCAGCTCATGAAAATGGAAGCGCGTGTGGACGGGTACGAGGAGGGGATCGCGCTCGACATGAACGGTCAGATCTCCGAAGGCAGCGGCGAGAACATCTTCATCGTCCGCAACGGCACACTCTATACGCCGCAGTTCGTCAATGCCATCCTTCCGGGTATCACGCGTGCAACGGTGATGCAGCTGGCGAAGGAAGCAGGCATTCCGGTGGTGGAAGGGAATCTGCCGCGCGAGATCGTGTATCTGGCGGACGAGGTGTTCTTCACCGGTACTGCTGCAGAGATCTCTCCCATCCGTTCCATCGACCGCATGACCATCGGCACCGGCAAGCCGGGACCGATAACACGTGAACTGCAGAAACGGTTCTTCGACGTTGTGGAGAACGGCAACGACCAGCACGGCTGGCTCGATTTCATCTAACGCACGAACGGTCCGGTGCAGCGCACCGGACCGCCGTACCACCGTCAGCACAGAGCAAACTATGGGGAAAGATTTCGCATTCAAGGATGTGTTCAGGGCAAAGATCAAGCCGGCGTCGGTCGAGGAGATGCTCTCCAGGATCCCGGTCTTCGAGAAGCTGGAACCGAAGGAACTTCGCCAGGTCGCATCGATCGTCCACCACCGCACCTATGTGAAGGATGAGTTCGTGTTCTATCAGGGGGATCCGGGGCTCGGGATGTATGTGGTGGAGAAAGGTCGCGTCGGCATCGTGGTGGTAGGTGAGGACGGTACACAGAAGGAGATCACGGAGATGACCAACGGTGACTTCTTCGGCGAGATCGCATTGTTGGATGAATCCCCCCGTTCCGCCTCGGTCGTGGTGAAGGAAGATTCAGCACTCATCGGGTTCTTTCGTCCCGATCTTTTCGAGATCATCGAGAAGACGCCGAAGACCGGACTGAAGATCGTCGTGAAACTCGCCGAGATGATCGGTGAGCGTCTGCGCAACATGAACAATGAATTCTCCCGGCTCCGGGCGGAGCTTGAAGCGGTCAAACAACAGAAGGAGAAGCGCGATGAAAAAGCCGACTCCACGAAGAACGGTTCCACAACGTAAAAAGGTCACACGGAAACTTTCCGCACCCCGCCGCACTGCGGAACGCTCCATCAAGTTGAAGAAGATCCTTGTCCCGATCGATTTTTCGGACCATTCCAAGAAAGCACTGCGGTATGCGCTGCCGTTCGCACGTCAGTTCAGCGCATCGCTGGAGGTGATGTATGTGGTGGAGCCGACCATCTATCCTTCCGATTTCGGGTTCGGTCAGGTCGGTTTCCCGGATGTTGAAAAGGAGCTCCAGGAGAAAGCAACGCAGGAGCTGCTGGCACTGATCGACGAGCATGGTTCGAACGATGTCCGTGCCGTTCCCGTGGTCTCCACCGGCATCCCGTTCGTTGAGATCACCACGTATGCGCAGACGGAGGGGATCGACCTGATCATTATAGCGACACACGGACGGTCCGGCGTGGAACACATCCTGTTCGGCAGTACAGCGGAAAAGATCATCCGGAAAGCCCCGTGTCCGGTGCTGGTGGTCCGGGCAGAGGAGCATGATTTTATTGACGACCGGGCATAAGATTCCTTGCCCAGCGGAGACATCTTTCGTATATTTAGGACAAATAATTCACTTTTTTTCACTTTTGATTTGATAAGACGATGTTAAAAAAGCAGAAAGAACTCGCGAAGCGGGTAAAGAAGCAGGATGACCTTATAACTACGTATGAAAATGCCCTCTCCTGGTATGAGACGAACAAGAAGCTTTTGTCCAATATTGGCATAGCAATTGCGGTTCTCATCGCCGGCGGCTGGTTTTATATCAATAATAACCGGACGAACAATGAGAAGGCAGCGGCGGAGTTTGCAAAGGTATTCTCCTACTATGATAACGGACAATACCAGCTTGCGATCAACGGGTTGCCGGAAAAGAACGTCCGCGGTTTACTGGCCATTGTGGGCGATTACGGCTCGACGCATTACGGCAATATCGCGCAATTCTACCTCGCCAACAGCTACTTCAACACCGGCGAGTATGACAAGGCGCTGGAAGCGTTCGAGGATGCGAGCCTGGATGCAGAGATCTTGGAAACATCCCGCGTTGCCGGCATAGCTGCCTGCTACGAAGTAAAAGGGGATTTTTCGGGCGCTGCGAAGTATTTCGAGAAGGCAGGCAAGGCGAACGCGAACGATCCGAATGCGGCTGAGTATCTGGCCAACGCGGCACGGAACCATGCACGGTCCGGAAATAAAGAGCAGGCAATTGAACTGTACAAGCTGATCAAGAAGGAACACTCCAGTTCGGCAGCGGCGAGGGATGCA
>JAVBYA010000169.1 GCA_030824295.1 Bacteroidota bacterium | reverse complement strand
CACTTCCTTCTCATCGAGCGAATGCGGGGCGTGGTCCGTTGCGATCACGTCGATGGTGCCGTCCTTCAATCCTGCTTTGATGGCATCCACATCCTTCTGTGTGCGGAGCGGGGGGTTCATTTTGGTATTGGTGTCGTAGGAGCGGACCAGTTCGTCGGTCACGGTGAAGTGATGCGGTGTGACCTCGCACGTGACCTTGATCCCTTTTTTCTTTCCCTGACGGACCAGGTCCACAGCGGCGGCGGTGCTCATGTGGCAGACGTGGTACCGCGAATCGGTATACTCCGCCAATAACAGATCGCGGGCGATCATGATCTCTTCCGCAATGCCGGGGATGCCGGGAAGTCCGAGCTCGGTCGAGACCTTCCCTTCATTCATCACGCCGCCGTGGGCCAGTTCCGGTATCTCGCAGTGCTGCATCACCGGCACTTTGTACATACTGGCATACTCCAGTGCGCGGCGCATCAGTTTCGCATCGAAGACCGGTGCTCCGTCATCACTCAGACCGACCGCGCCGGCGTGCACCAGCTCAGCGATCGGAGCGAGGGTCTTCCCTTCGCGAGCTTTGCTGACGGAGGCGATGGGAAAGACATCGACGATGCCGTCGTGCGCCTTCTTCCCCTGCGTGGTGATGAAGGTGACGATGGATTCGTCATCGATCGCAGGATTGGTATTGGGCATGCAGCAGACGGCAGTGAAACCGCCGTAGGCAGCGGAGAGCGTTCCCGTTGCGATGGTTTCCTTATGTTCATACCCCGGTTCACGGAGGTGCACATGGATATCGATCAGACCGGGTGCAACGATCTTCCCGGCGAGATCGACCACTCGGTCGTTCGCACCCGGTGCGATATTCTTGGATATCTCCTGGATGGTACCGTCCACGATGAGGATATCGGTCACTTCATCCCGTCCGGTCGGAGGATCGATCAGTCTTCCTGATCGTAAGAGGATTCGTTCACTCATAGGTTCATCTTTCGTCATCAATGATTGTCAATTCGTTCATTCGGAAGCGCCGAGCAGATAGAGCACTGCCATACGGATGGCGACACCGTTCAATACCTGTTCCAGGATGACGGAATGCGGTCCGTCGGCGACATCGGCCGAGAGTTCCACATCCCTGTTGATCGGTCCGGGATGCAGGATGGTGATCGGTTTCCCGGCGCGGTCAAGCCGTTCCTTGGTGACGCCGAAATAGCGGTGGAATTCACGCAGGGACGGGAAGTACCCTCCCGCTTCCCGCTCCATCTGTATGCGGAGGACGTTCAGCGCATCCACCTTCGGCAGCACGTCGTCGATATGGTGATAGACATCCACGCCGAGCTGTTCGATGCCGCGCGGAAGCAATGTGGCGGGACCGCAGACGGAGACCTTTGCGCCCATCGTCTGCAGACCGAAGATATTGGACCGTGCAACGCGGCTGTGCAGCACATCGCCGACGATGCAAACATGAAGTCCTTCGAGTTTCCCGAACTTCTCGCGGAGCGTGTACATATCCAGCAATCCCTGCGTCGGATGTTCATGCTGACCGTCGCCTGCATTGATGACATTGGCGTTGATGACCTTGGAGAGGAAATCGGCCGTGCCGGCGGCATTGTGCCGGATGACGACCATGTCGATCTTCATTGCTTCGATATTCCGTGCCGTATCCTTCAGGGTCTCCCCTTTAGTGACACTGGACGAGGATGCGGCGAAGCTCAGAACATCTGCGGAAAGACGGCGTTCGGCGAGTTCGAACGATGTCCGGGTACGGGTGGAGTTCTCAAAGAAGAGATTGACGATCGTCTTCCCCTGCAGTGTGGGGACCTTTTTGATGGGACGGTTCAGGATCTCTTTGAATGAGATAGCGGTATCCAGGATCTGTGCGATATCATCCTTCGGCATACCCTGAAGACGGAGAAGATGTCTGCTTGTGAGTGCCATCAGAGTGCCCCTCCTTCCGAACCGTGCAGATAGACGGCATCTTCGCCGTCCGTCTCGGTCATCATCACCTGGATCTGCTGTTCGAACGAGGTCGGGATGTTCTTCCCGACGAAATCAGCTTTGATAGGGAGCTGCCGATGACCGCGGTCGATCATCACCGCCAACTGGATGCTGGCCGGGCGGCCGATATCCATGAGCGCATTCAGCGCGGAGCGGACGGTGCGGCCGGTGAAGAGGACATCATCAACAAGGATGATGTTCCTCTGCGTGATGTCATAGAGGATATCAGTGGTCTTCAATTGCGGCTGGTTGATCTTGCCGCGGAGGTCATCACGGTACAGCGTGATATCCAGGCTTCCGATCGGCACAGGGATGTTCTCCATCTGTGCGATCTTCTGAGCGATACGGTGTGCGAGATAATCCCCGCGCGTGCGGATTCCGACGATACCGAGCGATTCGGCCCCTTTATTACGTTCGAGGATCTCGTGGGATAGACGGTTGACGGTCCGGACAAAGCCCTTCGCGTCGATGATGGTTTGTTTGTTCATGGTGTCGGCCCTCCGGAGCGATGAATGGATCGGCAACGGAGGTCGAACGGAGGAGAGTACTTCATTGGAGCTCCTTTCCTACCTCTCGGGATAGAATTAAAGGAATCAGTGGATGGTGCTGTATGGAAAATAACGAACTATCGGCTGCGAAGCAATACTTCAACTGACACGATCAACGACCGGCATGACCGTTGCCCGGGACCATCGACGCAAGAACCGGCGCCGATCAAATCGGAACTCCTAATTTCCCTGGATCTGCCGTCTCCAATTCTCATCATGGATCTCGCTGCGGTGCGTGGAATGGATCAGCACATAGTCCGAGAAGCCTGTCCGGTCCCCGAAGATGAATACCACACCGCCCTGGATGCGGTTGTAAGACCAGATCTCATACGGTTTCACATCGATCTCGTTCGCATGCCGCTCCACCTCATCCGGTGCGCCGTACACGATGTACACGCGGCCGCGGTCTGTCTTCCACCCCTCGCGAAACCCGGTCTTATACTGAGCGTTGGACTCGGCGACACGTTTGAAATAACCCTTTTTGAAATCATTCTCCGGTGTGCCCAGATCATCATCCCGTTTCAGCCAGAACTCGTGCAGTGCTTTGCGTTTCGCTTCGACACCGGAGAGCTGCTTGAACTGGTCCAATTCCGTTTTTGTGGCGATATAACGTGCCTGTTCGAATTCCTTCTGGACGTCCGATTCGCTCATTGTGGCATATTCCGTTGCATCGATATTGATCCCGCTGGGATTGATGAGCGTATCCATCGGTAGTGCAGGATTGTGAACGTTGAACCGTTCCACAGAGGTCACACTGGTCCCGTCCGTAGTATCGATGATGGAGAACGAGAAGAAATATGTGCCGGACTTCAATGTGCTCATATTCATCTTCCCTACCTCAACACTGGAATTGTTCACCCGGCGGCGCATCTTCTCCTGTTTCAGCATCTCCTTCCCGACAGCGTTCGTTACCAATGCCCGTGTCTGATAGAACTCGGAGGTCTTGCTCTTCAGTTCGTACGCTTCCAGATAATAGAACAGCACCGGCTGATGGGCTCCGTACATCTTGGTAGGATTCGGTTTCACTTCGAAGGAGTTCTTATAGAACCGATTGGTGGAATCGCGTTCCATCGGAACGATGGAAGCGGCAAGTTCCACATCGCTGAGGGAGACGGAGTTCGGCGTGAACGGTTTCACATCCATCAGGAATGAGAGACTATCGGTCATTCGGGGATCGTTGTAATCCGAGACGGAAAGGTAGACACGATAGATGTCCGGCGGCAGCATGAATCCGAAGATGTCCGAATACATGCGGGATTGTTTCAGCATCAACGTATCCGCCACACTGAACGGTATCCTCCATCCCTGCTGTGCTACGATGGAATCATTGGCGGACCGTTTCACCATGCAGGTAACGATCGCCTCACCGGACATCGAACCGTTCTCTGCGCGATAGCCGAGTGAAGAGACATCGAATCCGTAATACAGTTCCAGATACAGATTCTCCACATCTCCGAAATACCGTGCTACATCGTAGCGGAGATTCAGCGGCGACATCTGTGCGGAGGCAGGCACCGCACACAGGATCAGGGCGAGGATGGTACGGAACGTCTTCATAATTGTTCTTTCTGATTTCTGAACTCGATCGCCGGACGGACCGTCCGAACACCAATGAATATAGGGAATACCCCGCTGAGAATCACTGATCGGCATCCGTCACCAGCAAGGCCAGCAGACCGGACAGGACCATAGAAGCACCGCCGAGCAGCAATGCATTGATCGCTTCGTTGTTCAGGAAGGTGCTCATGACGAAGCCAAGAATACCGGCGGCAGCGATCTGCGGTATCACAATGAAGAAATTGAAGATCCCCATATACACTCCCATCTTATTGGAAGGGAGCGAACCGGCAAGAATGGCGTACGGCATAGAAAGGATGCTCGCCCATGCAAGTCCTACGCCGATCATCGGCACCAGCAGCATGGTGGGGTTCGAAATGAAATAGAACGATGCCAGGCTGAGTCCGCCGATGACCAATGCGATCATATGGACCCCTTTCCGGCTCGTCATCCGGGCGATGACCGGCAGCAGGAACGCTGCCAGCGCGGCAAAGCCGTTGTAGGCAGCGAACAGCACACCGACCCAATCGGCACCTTCATTGTACAACGCGGATGACGGATCCGTAGTCTTATAAATATGGCTTGTGA
>JAVBYA010000290.1 GCA_030824295.1 Bacteroidota bacterium | reverse complement strand
TTCCACGCGGACGGACGGGACGAATACTACAATCCCCTGCCGCTACCGGGCGGGGTTGTCTGGTCGTGCGATTCTGCGATCGGCACGATATCGCAAACGGGTCTCTTCAGCGCAAAGAATGTGAACGATAGCGGATGGGTGTTCGTCCGATATAATTCTATCGCTGATTCCGCGCGTGTGTATGTCCGGATCGTGAAGGAGATCCGGTTGTATCCCACAGCCCTCTCCATGGTCCCTGGTGAACAGGTCGTCCTCTCCATCCGCGGCATCGATACGGGGAACAACGGGGTGTTACTGGAAGGTGACCAGGTCTTCACCTCCATAGCCGGCACCGGCATCCATTATCTCAATTCAAATAGGACGGTCACCGCATCCGGTTTCGGGAAAGGGACATTCAGTGTCACCCTCGATACCGTCACTGCAAAGATCAATTATGACTTCACCGGGAATGATACCGCACTCGTTGTTGAGCGTTTCAACGACCTTTTCCTATGGGGGAAGGATGTCACCGGCACCGACCCGGACAATGTCTTCTTCGGGCTCAGCACGGACACTCTCTTCTCGGCACCGAACGCCTATCGTATCTTCTACAGCTTCCCGACCGCTGATGCCGTCACCGCATCTTTGCTTACTGATCTTCCGCTCGCCAGCAGGCCGGACAGTCTCTATCTGAAGGTCTTTGGCAACGGCGGCGGACATCAATTGCAGCTGCAATTCACAGATAAAGATGGTGAGCTATTTTATATCACCTCCCCTGCCGTCGTGTCCTGGAATGGTTCGTGGCAAACAGTGGGATTCAAGATGATCAATGCGAAACCGGTCACAGGCGGATCGCTTGACTTCCCGATAACAATAAAAGAAGTGAGAGTCGCCATTGGTGAGACCGGCGCATCCGGCGGCAAAGCGGTCGGAACAATCTTTCTGGACGATATTATGGTCCATTACCCTAACCGGGCCGTCGCACCGCAGGTGCTGTTCGATTTCAATGCCGGTGTCACCGGTTGGCTCCAGCCGTCCCAAGGCAATACGGCGCAGCTGATCGGGATCGTGATCGCATCATCATCCATTTCCTACTCGACGGAACATCCGTATGAAGGAAGCGGCAGCGGGAAGTTCACCTATGTGGACGATGCAGCGTCAACAGCGGACTGGAATGTGCGCATCGCGCGAGGGACGACCTCAGAGCTTGGTTCGATGCTGCGCGGCAGTTACATCGGCGCCTGGGTGTGGGCCGATGGCACGCTTAACTTCACACTCCGTACCGTTATTCGGGACGGGAACGGTCAGATCTGTTCCGGTCCGGCATTCCCGGTGAACCATATCGGTTGGAAACTGATCGGAACAAAGCTGGATGAGAATCTCTTCACACCATATCTCACCGCGGGGAAGATCACTGATACCGGGAATAAGTTCAATGGGTTCCGAATCACAGCGGCCCATGCTGATGTAAATGGCAAGACGAAATCGTTCTATGTGGACAAGATGGTGAACAGTGCACTCACCGTCCCATCCGGATTCATCGACTTCGGTGCAGTATGGGATTCCAACAGCAATCAGGTAAAGGTCTCCTGGGGCGTCAACTCAGAGATCAGCATAAACCGGTATGCCGTCGAACGCAGCACCAACGGCACAACATTCCCCGAGGTCGGGACCGTCACTGCAAAGGGGAACACCGATACGACCGCCCGGTACACATTCTATGACAATATCGGTTCACTCACCTCCGCTACCTACCGCATCCGTCAGATCACCAACGACGGTGGTCAGGTCACGACGCCTTCCATCGCCTTCTCTCTGACGGGGGTCAACGGCGGACATTTCTCCCCGCTAACGTTCTCGCTGGAACAGAACTACCCCAATCCGTTCAATCCTGCCACAACGATCGCCTTCCAGCTTCCGTCCGAAGCACGGACGAATCTCTCCGTCTATGATATTCTCGGCAGGAAGATCTCCACCATCCTGGACCAGGAGGTTGCAGCCGGCAGTCATACAGTCACATGGGATTCATCCAATGTTGCCAGCGGTATCTACTTCTATCGTCTCTCCTCCGGGAATTACGTCGATACGAAGAAGATGGTGGTAGCAAAATAATCTCCGGACATCATACTGAGATACATCGGTGCCCATCCGGTGTATCTCAGCAATCGGAACAGTCTCACGGCCGCAGCATCAGTTCCGTCTGCACCGGCTGACGCCGTTTGGCCGCTTTGCGCATCTCGCGCGGCGTGAGCATGCCCAGTTCCCCTTTCAGTTCCTCTTTGCTGATGCCGAGCGGTTCCAGCAGTGTCTCCGCCGCTTCGTAGACCATCTCCGCGTATTTCTCTGCATCGTAGCCGTCATCCAGCGCATAGAGGGCGAGCGGTTTCGCTTTCATCGGATCCCGCTTGCCCGAGGCATCGGTGATGATATACTGGATGCTCTCCCCTGCCATCAGTTTCACCCCCGCTTCGGCCAGCGTCTGTGAGACCGTGGCATTGATGCTCTTGTTCTCATACTCGTACGGGTCCTTGGAGATACTCCGCCGGATGACCAGATCGAACGGCGAAACATTCCCCTGCCGCAGCGCGTCGATGAACCCGCGCGCCGTTGCCATGATGCGCGGCAGCAACGCCCGCACACCCTCGATGCTCGCCGCCTCACCCATCACCTGCAGCATCGCATGCTGCGCGCGCTGCACATACTTCGGCACATCCTTCCTCCGCACCTCCAGACCGCGCACTTTGAACTCGCCCGTATCGTACATCCCCACATACCGTGTGGCGGTCGGTATCTCTTCGTCCATACGGGACGGCGGGAAGAGGATCCACTGATAGATCCCCTCCACGGAGATCTTGATACCGGTGTCCGCTTCGATCTTGTCTGCCAGTTCCTGGTATTCTGCATGCGTTGCTCCCTCCTTCTTCAGCCAGACGCAGTCCACGATGGCATGGATGAGTGTGAACCCATCCTGCTCCGCAATCTCTTTCGCCCGGAGCAGTTTGTCCCGCGCAAAAGCATTCACCGACTCATGTGCCTCGATCCGTCCCAGCCGCGATTTCTTGAATCCAAGATACCCGAAGCAGGTCACCAGGATCCATTTCAGTGCAGTCTGTTTGTTGTCGTACTTCTTCCGCAGCGCTTCCGTCGCCGCTTCCGCTCTCAGTTTCTTATAGTGCGCCCGCTTTTTGATGATCGGTTCCAGCGTTGTCGGGACCAGTCCGCGGCGTTTCTCACAGATGCGGAACCCGATCTCCGGCACGAAGTGCGTCGAATCCGGGCAGCAGGGACAGTCCAGCGTTTCGGTGGAGATGTTATGGTTCTTCATCAGCGTGGGATACATGGAAGCGAAATCCAGCTCCGCCACCTGCTCATGATAGCCGATCTCAGGCATAAAGTGGAGTCCTCCCCGGTCCGCCGCCAGCAGCGTTGTAAGGGACTTGAACGCCTCTTTGATAGGACGCTTGTACGGCACGAGCACATTGTTCCGGTACGTCCATGAGATCTGCATGGAGGAAAGCGCCGACCCGATGCTCGTCCGCGCCTGCTGCTGCACGCCGATCTGCGACATCCGGGCAAGGTCATAGAGTCCGTCCAGGTCCCCCTCGTTCATGATGAACGAATTCTCCTTGTCCAGATGCCAGCGTCCGGAGAGCGCGAAGGTCCCTTCCCGCTGCTTCACCTGGCCGTAGGAGAAGAACGAGATCGCTTTGGAATAGAGGACCCCGGCGTTCTCATCCCTGTTCAGATAGAGCGGCATCCTCAGGTCCGCAGCGGTCTGCTGCAGCATCGGCAGCAATGTGGCATCGCCGAAGTCGGTCAGCAGCACATCCGGGTCGCATTTATAGAGGTAGTAATTGATCTGACTGATCAGCTCCCGCGGTGATTCCTGCTGCAGGACGGTTTTCCGTCCTTCGACCTCCACTTCGATCTCCAGAAAACGCTGGTATTTCGGCGCCAGCAATTTGGCGGACGGTGTCAGCGTCATAATCGTGAGCGGCGGGATATGGTAGTTCTCCGTTTCCATCCGCTCCAGCAGATTCCAGGAACGGAGCACACCGTTCTCGATGGTATATTCCCCGTACGCCAGCGGGAACAGCTCCGTCGTATAATAGAACATCTGCACCGCTTTGATGTCCGCATTGTAGAACTGGTAGAACTTGAAATGTTTGGATAGGGTCCGGACGGTCTGCTGGAACAGGTTCGGATTCTGCACATGCACGGCATGCACCTCCATCTCTGCATTGCTCAGCAGGTCCCGCTTGACGGCGCGGGAGGCCGTCACAGAGTACGGCATCCGCTGCAGCAGTTCCCGCAGCGTCGCCTCTTCGCCCTCCTGCAGTTTCAGATAGAAGCATGGGGCGAACGGGTAGACGGTCTTATACCGTTTCCCGTCCGCATCGATGATCCAGACGGTCATACCGCTGTCGTTCACGTATGCATCGAACAGCCATCCTTGCAGCGTCATATCTCCTCCCCGTAGTTCCGTAACCGTTCCTTCAGTTCGTCGAGTTCTCCAACGAGTTTGACCAGGACGGATAACGTGATCTTATCCATCGTGATCGGTGTCGTCTGGAACGCGATCGAGGGAAGGTTCCGTTTAGCAATGCGAAATACTTCATCGAAGTGCTCCTGTTGTTCTTTGCGCAGCGCGCGGCGGAAGTTTCCCCACCGCTCCCGTTCTTTGTCGATCAGCCGCGTGGCTGTTGCGA
>JAVBYA010000247.1 GCA_030824295.1 Bacteroidota bacterium | reverse complement strand
CATCTGCGGCAGTTCGGCATCCGATTCGCTCGGCAATCAGGATGCGTGGCTGCTGGTGCTGGACACGGACGGTAATGTGACGGCGGAGCAGTGGTACGGCGGGCGATATTTCGACGGTGCCAATGCGATCGCTGCGCGGCGGGATGGTTTCGTCATCGCCGGGAATACTTCCTCGTTCACTGCTGGTAGCAGCGACGGATTCATCATCTTCACCGACATGAACGGGACCGTACTGCCGGCGCAGTGAACGGTCAGAGCAGTATCTGTTCCAGAGCAGGACGCAGGGACGGGTAAGAGAAGCGGTAACCGGCATTGAGCAGCCGCTCCGGCACGGCCCGCTGTCCGGAGATGATCACCTTCGCTCCTTCCCCGTACAACAGGTCCAGGGCAAAGTTCGGCACCGGCAGCCACGACGGCCGGTGCAGCACAGAGCCGAACATCGTCGCAAATTCATCCATCGTCACCGGTTCCGGCGACGACAGATTGTACACTCCCTTCACTCCTTCGTTCTCCAGCGGATACAGGATCCCCCGAACGACATCCTCCATATGGATCCACGGCAGGAATTGTTTCCCGCTGCCGATCGGTCCGCCGGCAAAGAGCCGGAACGGCAGCAGCATCTTGCCGATCATCCCGCCGGAACGTTCCAGCACGAGTCCGATGCGCGGTACCGCTACCCGGACGCCGAACTGTTCCGCCGCCAATGCAGCGGCTTCCCATTGTTGAGCGACCTCGGCAAGGAAATCATTCCCGGCGGAGGATGCTTCCGTGACCATCTCCTGTCCGCGATCCCCGTAATACCCTACCGCAGAGACCGAGACCATCACTGCCGGTCTCCGTTCCGCACGGCCGATGGCCTCCGTCAGCAGCCGGGTCGGCAGCACTCTGCTGGCGAGGATCTGCTTCTTCACTTCATTGTTCCACCGTTCTTCGAAGACGTTCTTGCCGATGAGATTGATGACGGCATCACAGCCGTTCACTTCCTTCTCCCATTCGCCGCGTGCCGACGGGTCCCAGTGCACATACTTCACCGTGAGTGCGCCGGAGAGTTCCATCCGCGGTTCACCGCGGGTGAGCAGTACCAGGTCGTTCGGTGTTGCGGAGAGATGTTTCCGCAGGGCGGTGCCGATGAATCCGGTGCCGCCGGTGATAAGGATCTTCATATCGATGCCTTGACTAGTCGTTCTTCAAAACGCGCTGGATGATGGATGTGATCAGGTCGAACTTGTACGGCTTGGTGAGCACATCCTTGATGCCGCGCTGCAGCAGGTCGGAGCGGGAGGAACTGTCCAGGAATCCTGACGAGACGATGACCTTCACCGCCGGATCCATTGCGATGAGTTTTGCGAAGAGTTCCTCTCCTCCCATGTTGGGCATCCCCAGATCGGTGATGACGAGGGAGATACGGCTGCCGTGTTCGGCATAGACGCGCAGTGCATCCAGACCGTCCGATGCGGCAAGCATCTCATAGCCCTCCTCACGGAGGCTTTCTACAAGGATCTCGCGGAGCATCTCTTCGTCGTCCACAATAAGGATCGTAGCGGGGTGTTGTTGTTCCATAAACTGCTCATTCGGTTGCTCCCCCGTTGCTTCTACGGCGATCGAAGGAAAGTACATAGTGAAGATCGTGCCGACACCCTGCGTGCTGGTCACGTCGATGAAGCCCTTATGCAGGCGGACGATACCGTGAACAATGGCAAGGCCCAATCCTGTTCCCTTCCCGCGCGCTTTTGTGGAAAAGAACGGTTCGAAGATGCGCTGCTGGATCAGTTCATCCATCCCGGCGCCGGTATCCTTCACAGCGACCGTCACATAGTCATGGTCCGGTGCATCCGGGAAACGCCGGCGCACCTCTTCCCCCTTCAGCACGGCTGTGCTGAGGGTGATGATGCCGCCGTCCGGCATGGCGTCCCGCGCATTGATGGAGAGATTCAGCAGCGCCTGATGCAGATGTCCGGCGTCCCCCATGATGATGCCGGAGGTGGCCTCTTCCTGCCGCACCACGCTGAAGTGCTTCGGCAGGAAATGGGTGAGGAAATCGACCGTCTGCGCGATGACGCCGTGGACCGAGATCGGCTTCAGTTCGGCCTGCTCGGGACGGGAGAAGAGCAAGAGTTGTTTGGAGATGGACGCGCCGCGTTCGGATGCTTCGATGATGCGGTTGATGTATCCCTGGATGGCGGGATTCTCCTTCGCCTGACGTTTGATCAGTTCGGCTGTGCCGAGGATCATGGCGAGCAGATTGTTGAAATCGTGCGCGATACCGCCGGCGAGCGTGCCGATGCTCTCCATCTTCTGCGCCTGGATGAGCTGCTGTTCCAGCTGTTTGTTCTGGGTGATGTCCCGCATGGAGCCGTTGAAGAGTGCCGGTTTCCCATCCTCGTCCCGGATAACAACGGTGGTCAGCAGTACATGCGCCTTGGTCCCGTCCTGCTTCCGCAGGACGACCTCGAAGTCCTTCACATAATCCTTCGACTCGAACTCTTTGATGAACTTGATCCGGTCGGCGGGATAGTAATAGAAGTCCGGCACACGGCGCTGCTTCATCTCCTCTTTGTTGGAGTACCCCAGGATCTCCATCATGGAGGAGTTCACATCGAGCATCACGCCGTCGAACGTGGTGATATAGATACCGTCCTTGGAATCCTCGAAGAGCCGGCGGTATTTCTCCTCGCTCTCGCGCAGCGCGCGTTCGGAGAGCTTCCGTTCGGAGATGTCGCGGAAGATCCCCTGGGCGATGATGCGGTTGTCGTCCAGCCGCACGACGCTCGCTTTGATCTCCACCGGTATCCGGATGCCGCGCGCATCGAACACCTCGAACTCCACCGCATGTTCGCCGAGCGTGAGGATCTGTTCGCGGAAGAGCGACTCGGCCTCTTCCGACCGGTCGGGCGGATGGATGTAGGACTGATGCTTGCCGATGATCTCCGTGCGCGAACGGCGCAGGAGTTTCTCCGCTTCGGCATTGACATCGATGATGGTGCCGGTCCGTGTATCGGTGAGGAAGACGGCATCCTTCGCATTCTCGAACAGGGAGCGGAACCGGAGCTCGGATTCGAGCAGCGCGATCTCGTGCATCTTCCGTTCGGTGATATCACGGGCGATCACCTGCGCGGCGGGCTTCCCCTCGAAGGTGAAGGGAATGGCGGAGATCTCCACGTCGATGACGCCGCCGTCCAGCCGGAGATATTTCTGCTCGGCCGTCGGCTGGATATAATTGGCATACACCTTCTCGATCCGCTGGCGTGCGTTCTCACGATAATCCGGATGGATGTGGTCCATGATCCTCCGCCCGATGAGTTCGCGCGCAACGGAAGCGCCGAAGAGGATGACGGTGGCATGGTTGACGAACTGGATGATGCCGTTCACATGGACGAAGATGGCGGTGGGGGAATGTTCCACGAGTTCGCGGTACCGTTCCTCGCTCTCGCGCAGCAGCACTTCGGCCCGGTTCTGTTCCTCTATGTGGTGCGTCATCTCGATGTTCTGTTCGCGGATCTCCTTGAAGAGCCGGGCATTGGCGATGGCGACGGAGATATGATTGGCCACGATCTGCAGATGCTCCAGATCGGTCGCGGAGAATTCGCGGATACCGCGGGTGGTGTACAATCCAACGATGCCGATGACGGTATGACCGATAAGGAGCGGCGCGCCGGCGAACGATATGAACGGGAACGATCCCCCTTCTGGACCGTCCGACACCGGCAGCATGGTCGTGGAATAGTTCTCGCGGACATCCTTCACCGCCAGCGCGCGGCGGGAGGACATGATCTGTTTCGGCAGTCCGGTCGAGGCAGGAAGGTCCTTCGGCAGACGATGTTCCGCCACGCCGATGCTCGCCAACAGCTGCAGCTGCTCGTTCTCTGTGACGCGGATGATGACCGCATCGACGGCGAACGCCTGTTTCACCTGTTCGATCATCTCGCGCGCCTGTTTCTGGATGGGGAGCGCACCGATGACCTCGCCGGTGACCCGTGCGATCAGGTCCAGCCGGCGGTTGAGATGGTTCAGCTGCTGTTCCGCCTGCTTCCGTTCGGTGATATCGCGGAAATTGACAACAATGCCGCTCACGGCCGGGTCGGAAAGAAGGTTCGTGCCGGTCGCTTCGATCCAGCGCCAACTGCGGTCCTTATGTCTCCATCGGATCTCCGACAACACGCTCCGTTCCGGGAACTGGAGCAGGTCCCGGAAGGTGGAACCGTTCGATTGCATCTCGTCCGGATGGGCGAACTCGAACATGGAACGGCCGACATATTCCTCCACCGTATAGCCCAGCATCGGAGTGATGGAGCCGGTCACATAGACGACCGTCCCTTCGGCATCGACGATCACGACCACTTCGGAGCTCTTCTCGATCAGCGCCCGGAACCGTTTCTCGCTTTTATTCAGTTCATCTTGTGCACGGCGGCGCTCGGTGACATCGCGGAAGGTCAGCACCACGCCGGTGATCTCACCCGCATCGGCAAAGATGGGTGCGGCGGAATCTTCAATGAATGTTTGCCGGCCGTCGCGGGCGATGAGGATGGTATGATTGGTCATGCTGAGCGGGAGACGCTCGCGGAGGACCTTCGCAACGGGATTCGGGAGTCGTTTGCCGGAATCCTCATTCGCCACCACGAAGACCTCACCGAGTTTCCTGCCGACCGCCTCCTGCTGCATCCAGCCGGTAAGCTGCTCGGCGATGATGTTCA
>JAVBYA010000037.1 GCA_030824295.1 Bacteroidota bacterium | reverse complement strand
AGACTTCACCTGCCGCTCCAGCAAACCTTGTCGCCTCTGCATCGGACGGACAAGTGCAGATTCATTGGAACCCGAACGGAGAAGGTGACTTTAAGAAGTATTTCATCTATCGCGGAACTACTCCGAATCCAACGACTGCAATCGACTCCACGACCAATATCGTTGATACACTCAAGACGTATGGCGGACTGTCGAACTATACGACCTATTACTTCCGCATCGCAGCAAAGGACTCGAACGGTAACATCAGCGGTTATTCGAATGAGGTCGCTTCCACACCGTTCGATCAAACATCACCTGTTGCTCCTGCGAATCTTGTTGCCTCATCATCGGACGGACAAGTGCAGATCCACTGGAACCCGAACGGGGAAGGTGATTTCAAGAAGTATTTCATTTACCGTGACACCAGTCCAAATCCCGCCACCGCGATCGACTCTACGTCGGTCCTTGATGATACGCTCAAAACGTACGCAGGACTGACAAATTACACGACCTACTATTTCCGTATTGCCGCCAAAGATACCAATGGTAATGTCAGTGGATACTCCAACGAAGTTGCTTCGACGCCCTTCGACCAGACAGCGCCGGCGGCTCCGCAGAATCTCTCATTCTTCCAGGCGGACAGCTACATTCAGCTCCAATGGGATGTCAACAGTGAGACGGACCTGAAGCGGTACTATATCTATCAAGGCGCATCAACGGATCCGACCACACTCATCGACTCCACGAACGGTCTTGAAACACTGAAGAACATCACCGCTCCGAATTTCGTTACCTATCATTACCGGGTGACAGCGAAGGATTCGAACGGCAACATCAGTGCATATTCGAACAATGTTTCCGGTGCTGCGTGGGATCTCACGCCTCCGTCCTTGCCGACCGGTTTGATCGCTACGGCATATGATGATTCCGTCGTTCTGCAGTGGGACCCGGTGAGTGATCCTGACTTTGACAGTTATTACATTTATTACGACGTATCTCCCAACGCCACCGGCTTTGCGGGGATCACGGCCAACACGACCTTTACAGTGACCGGTCTGACGGATTATCAGACATACTATTTCCGGCTTGGCTCGAAGGATACTTCCGGGAATCTCAACCAATTCTCCTCCGAAGTATCGGCGATGCCGACAGATCTGGATCCGCCGGCAGCACCTCTGGGGCTCTCCGCTGCGCAAGCCGATCAGCAGATCTTCCTGAAATGGTACCGTTCTGTTGAAGGTGACCTTGGACGCTACTATGTGTACATGGATACCGTTGCATCGCCCGCCGTTATTGTTGATACACTATTCGCGGCGAATGATACGTCCACCGTCATCACCGGACTGATCAATTATAAGAACTACTATTTCACCGTCCGTGCTGCTGATACGATCGGGAACCTGAGCACGGCATCGAATCAGGTCATGACATTCCCGATCGATATGACCCCGCCGTCACCTCCGGCATCCATGGCAGCTGCGGCGAATGATGGGGGAGCATCGCTTTCGTGGACTGCTTCACCGGAATCTGATTTTGACAGATATGTTGTCTACGGCGGGACTTCTCCGACCCCATTCACACCGGTCGATACGGTCTTCGTCCAGGGAACCCCATCTGCTGTCATAACCGGCTTGAGCAACTACTCTCTCTATTATTATAGGGTAACGGCATTCGATACCGCCGGAAATGAAAGCGGGTATTCCAATGAAGTATCAGTGATGCCAAAGGATATGACTGCGCCATCAGCTCCGGCGAGCCTTACTGCAACAACAGGGGATGGTCAGATCGATCTGGATTGGGCGGATAATACCGAATCTGATTTTGCAAAGTATTATATCTACGGCGGTACGACAGCTAATCCGTCAACGTTGATCGACTCCGCCGTTTCGGTCTCTTCTTCGCTGAAGACGATCACCGGGTTGATCAATTATACAACGTACTATTACCGTATCGCGGCAAAAGATACATCCGGCAATCTCAGTTCCTATTCCAATGAAGTTTCTGTGATGCCGGTGGATCAGACCGCACCGTCAGCGCCGTCTGGACTTGTTGCAACTGCAGGGGATGGTCAGATCGATCTGGATTGGGCGGACAATTCCGAATCTGATTTTGCAAAGTATTATATCTACGGCGGTACGACCGCTAATCCTTCAACGGTGATCGATTCCACAACAACAATCTCCGCCTCATTGAAGACGATCACCGGATTGTCGAATTACACAACGTATTACTATCGAGTAGCAGCAAAGGATACGTCCGGGAATCTCAGTTCCTATTCCAATGAGGTCCAGACCACTCCGCAGGACCTCACAGCACCTGTTGCTCCGTCCTTATCGAGCGCTTTCGGGACCAACAACAGTGTTTCACTGAAATGGAACACGTCTGTTTCCGGTGATGCCGGTAAATACCGAATCTATATCGGTTCGGCATCGCCTGCATCCGTTCTGTTCGATTCGACGATCTCAGCCACCGATACTTCTAGAAATGTTACAGGATTGTCCAATGGATCGCCTTATTATTTCAAGGTTGCGGCGGTCGATACCAATGGGAATGAAAGTCCAAAAAGTAATGAGCGGTTTGCAACGCCTATCGCACCGGTCTATGCAATGTATTCGACCGATGCAAATACCATTGCCCTGATCCATTTGGAAGAGACAAGCGGAGCAGCAGCGGCGGACCATTCAGGATTACAGAACAATGCCGTGCTGAGCGGAACAAGCATCAGTGCACAACGATTCGGTTCTGCCAGAACGTTCGATGGTATCAGTGATGTCGTAACGATACAGGATGGACCGACTCTCCGGCCTTCACAATTTACCGTGGAGGGTTGGTTCCGGTTCAACGCTGCAGGTAGCCAGGTCCTGATGTCCAAAACCTATGGAAGCGGGATGAACAACTCGTGGATCGTCTATTATGATCCCGGTTCTCTTTCCGGTGTGATCGGTGATGCGGGAGGTATCGGAACGGTCCTGACAGCAGCCTGGACCCCGGTCCCCGGTATCTGGTACCACATAGCATACACGTACAGTGATGCAGCCGACCAACAATCGCTCTTCGTCAATGGCAAACAATTGGCTGTTGGCACGACGACTACATCCATCGATTACGATACGCATCCCGTGGTGATCGGTGCCGAATACGAGAACGAAACGCTGGATAATTATTTCTCCGGTTCCATCGATGAGTTCCGGATCTCCGATATCGTTCGTCCGGCATCGGCGTTCAATCTTCAGCTGCCACCGGTCTCGCTTTCCGGCAATGCAACTGGAACGACCGTCGATCTGACATGGGTGAACGGAGGGGGAGCGGTCCCCGTCGAGAAGTATATCGTACATCGCGGTGCGGATTCGTCATCTCTCGTCATCATCGATTCGACATCCACTGCCTCCTATTCAGACGCAGGTCTCGGTTCCAGTCAAACTTACTTCTATCGCATCAGTGCAAAGGATTCAAGCGGATTTTATGGTAGTCCGTCTGACGCAATAGCCGTCACGACACAGGATATCACACCGCCGGCAGCACCGCAGAATCTGACCGCTGTGGCCGGCGAAGCGCAGGTCCAGATCCACTGGAATCCGAACAATGAGGGTGATTTCAGTGAATACTATATTTACCGCGGAACATCACCGAATCCGTTGACCATCGTCGATTCAACATCGGTGATCGATGATACGCTGAGGACCTACACCGGTCTGACGAATTATACCACCTATTACTTCCGCATTGCAGCAAAGGACTCCAACGGTAATCTCAGCCCATACTCGAATGAGATCGCTGCGGCACCAGTCGATCTGACCTCTCCGTCCGCAGTAGTAATGCAGTCCGCTGTTGGCGTCAATACCGGAGTCTCCCTGAAATGGTCTCAGAGTTCAGAGACTGATTTCTCATCGTATAAACTATACTTTGGCACCGGCAGTCCAGCGTCGACATTGCATTCCTATCACAGCGCGATCGATACGACGAACAAGACGATTCTGGGATTCAGTAACGCTACACCGTATTATTTCCGTGTATCGGTCCTCGATACGAACGGCAATGAAGGTCCATTGAGCAATGAGCTCTATGCCATTCCGGCTCCGCATTACACCGGTGAGTATGTCGCCGATTCCGCCACATTGCTCCTGGCGCATTTTGAAGAGCTTGGCGGCACACTGCTGGCTGATCATTCCGGATGGAACAATGCAGGCACGAATTTCGCCGGTTCGTCCACGACCGGTAAATTCGGATCCGCATACTATCTTGATGGTGTCAGCGGCCATTATACGTTCGCCAACCGTTCTGCATTGAATCCGGAGAATGCACTGACCGTTGAAGCATGGTACAATCGTTCCAGCGCCAATGATGGCAACGACCATTTCATCGTTTCCAAACGAGGCGCAACCGATACGGATGTCCAATATGAGATCAGTCACACTGCGGCGAACACGTTCCGGGCTCATCTCGGTATCGGCGGTACGCTGCACTATTTTGATGGTACGGTCAACATTCTGCCGAACACATGGTACCATGTCGCCCTTGTCTATAATGGGACTATCGCGAAACTCTATGTGAACGGCGAGCTGGATGGTTCCATGGCATTATCGGGTCCCGTCCAGGTGACTTCAGCTCCTCTTCACATCGGTCAACGCGGATGGAGCGCCGGACTCTACTCCGAAGGACTGATCGATGAAGTGCGGATCTCGGATATCGCCCGTACTGCCGATGCATTC
>JAVBYA010000224.1 GCA_030824295.1 Bacteroidota bacterium | reverse complement strand
CTGGATATGGCCGCGCTCATCGCCGGCGCCAGTTTCCGCGGACAGTTCGAGGAACGGCTGAAGGCGGTGCTGAAGGAAGTGGAGAACTCCAACGGTGAGATCATCCTCTTTATCGATGAACTGCATACGCTCGTCGGCGCCGGTGCGGCGCAGGGAGCGGTGGATGCGGCGAACATGCTCAAGCCGGCGCTCGCCAAAGGGGAACTGCGCGCCATCGGCGCAACGACGCTGGATGAGTACCGGAAGTATATCGAGAAGGACCCGGCGCTCGAGCGGCGCTTCCAGCCGGTGCATGTGGACGAGCCGACGGTGGAGGATACCATCTCCATCCTGCGCGGACTCTCCGAGCGGTACGAGGTGCATCACGGTGTGCGCATCACGGACGGCGCCATCGTTGCAGCGGCGCAGCTGAGTCACCGCTACATTGCGGACCGGTTCCTGCCGGACAAAGCGATCGACTTGGTGGACGAAGCGGCATCCAAGCTTCGCATCGAGATCGATTCCATGCCGGAAGAGCTGGATGTGCTGGAACGGAAAGTGAAGCAGCTGGAGATCGAACGCGAAGCGGTGAAGCGCGAGCTGACCGCGGAATATGCCGATGATGCGGACCGTCAGGCCATCATCGCGCATATCGACGAGATCAACAAGGACCTTGCGGAATTGAATCAGCAGCGGAACGCACTGCGCGTCCATTGGGAGAACGAGAAGCGGCTCATCCAGTCCATCCGTTCCATGAAAACGGAGATCGAGAACGTCCGCATCGAAGCGGATAAGAAGGAGCGCGAAGGGGACCTGGGGAAAGTAGCCGAACTGCGGTACGGTGTGCTGGCAGGATTGGACAAGAACCTGAAGGATGCCACACAACAGTTGAGCGAGATCCAAAAAGAACAAAAGATGCTGAAGGAAGAGGTGGATGCGGAGGATATCGCCGAGATCGTTTCCAAGTGGACCGGCATTCCTGTCACACGGATGCTGGAAAGTGAGCGGTCCAAACTGCTCCACCTGGAAGAGCGCATCCATCAGCGGATGGTGAATCAGGAAGAGGCAGTGAAAGCGGTGGCCGATGCCATCCGCCGGAGCCGTGCCGGACTGCAGGACGAGAAGCGTCCCATCGGTTCGTTCATCTTCCTCGGTACGACCGGTGTCGGTAAAACGGAACTCGCCCGCTCACTGGCGGAACTGCTCTTCAACGATGAAGAAGCGATGGTCCGCATCGATATGAGCGAATACATGGAGAAATTCTCCGTTTCCCGCCTGATCGGTGCGCCTCCCGGATATGTGGGGTACGAAGAAGGGGGACAGCTCACCGAAGCGGTGCGCCGCCGTCCATATTCCGTTGTGTTGCTGGATGAGATCGAGAAAGCACACCCGGAAGTGTTCAATGTGCTGCTGCAGCTGCTGGATGACGGCCGCCTGACCGATTCGAAGGGACGGACGGTGAATTTCACGAACACCATCGTCATCATGACCTCGAACCTTGGTTCGCAGCTCATCCAGGAGCGGATGTCGCAGATGCAGAACGACGAGGACTGGAACGAGTCCGCCGGTGAACTCCGCTCCCAGCTGAACCAATTGCTGCGGCAGACGATCCGTCCGGAATTCCTCAACCGTGTGGACGAGGTGATCCTCTTCAAACCGCTGACGCGGAACGATATTGCCAAAGTCGTGAATATCCAGTTGAAGCGCGTCTCTGCGCTGCTGGGAAAGAAGGAGATGAGTCTGGTGGTGACGGACGATGCAAAGGAGTGGATCGCACGCCTTGGCTACGATCCGAGTTATGGCGCACGTCCGCTCAAACGGACCATCCAGAAGCACATCATCGATGTACTCTCATCCAGGATCCTTGCCGGCGAGTTCAGCGAAGGGGATGCTGTGCAGCTGGCGCTGGAAGGTGAGGGAAAGCTGCTTTTCAGTAAACTCGTGAAGTGATGCCGGCCGACCGGCCGGAATCACGAGGGTCCGTTACAGCAACGAAATGGTGTTGTCCCCGCGGTATCGGATCTCATAGAGGTCTTTCCTCCGGTCCATCCAATTCAGCACACTGCCGCTCTGCCGGTGCCGTTTCAGCAGTTCCAGGTCCACATCATCCACGATCACCATCTCCGTGTTCGGCGTCGCTTCGGACTGGATGGCATCCCGCGTGAACGGGATGTCGGACGGTGAGAAGATGGCCGACTGTGCATAGTGGATATCCAGATTCTCCACCTGCGGCAGATTCCCGACGCCGCCGGCGATCACCACATATACATGGTTCTCCACACAGCGCGCCTGTGCGCAATATCTCACACGCAGATACGCGGTCCGCTCGTCCGTACAGAACGGCACGAAGATCATCTGTGCCCCTTTCTCTACCGCAATGCGGGAGAGTTCCGGGAACTCGATGTCGTAACAGATCTGCACTGAGATCTTCCCTTTATCCGTCTCGAACACCTCCAGCGATCTTCCCGGTTTCACTCCCCACCAGCGGCGCTCGTTCGGTGTGATGTGCAGTTTGTATTGCTTGCCGAGTGTGCCGTCACGCCGGAAGAGGTAGGAGATATTGAACAGGTCGTCCCCTTCCACCGTGAAATGTGAGCCGCCGATGATATTCACATCATACTTCACGGCGAGTTGATTGAACAGTTCCAGATACTTCGGCGTGAATTGGGAGAGGCTCCGAACGGCGATGCCGGGGCGTTCGTTCGGCAGGAACGATAGGAGCTGGGTGGTGAAGATCTCCGGGAAAACGACGAAATCGCTTCTGTAATCCGCCGCAACATCCACGAAATACTCGCACTGTTTTGCAAAATCATTGAAGTCCTTGACCATCCGCATCTGATACTGGACGGCGCAAACCCTTGCCGGTTGGACCGGCAGATAGACCCGCCGGACATCCGGAACGTAATCGAGATTGGTCCATTCCAGGAATGTCGCATACCCTTTGGATTCGCCGTCTGCCGTCATATAGTCCGGTATGAGTCGCTTTAGCACGAAGCCATTCGAGAGTTGTGTAGTAAGTACCGGGTCCACCAGCGTTTTATTGATCACTTTCTCTACATACTCGCGTGCGGTCAACGTCTCTGCGTACTTCCCATATCCCGGGATCCTGCCGCCGAGGATGATGCGCATCAGGTTCCGTTCTTTGGCGATCTTCTTCCGCGCTTGATACAGCCTTCTGGCGAGTCGCATACCGCGATACTCCGGATCCACCATGATCTCGATGCCGTACAAGGTATTGCCTTCAGGGTTATGATTGCGGATGAAGCCGTTATCCGCGATCTCCTTCCAGCTGTGCCACTCGGAGTAGAGACTGAAATCCAGGATCAGACTGCTGGAAGAACTGACGATCGTGCCGTAGTACTCCACACAGATCTGTCCTTCCGGAAAAAGCGAGATCTGGCTTTCCATTTGTTCCCGTGACCACGGTTTCATTCCGGGGAAACACCGTTCCTGGAGTGCTATGATTCTGTCATAGTCGTTCAGTGTGATAGTGCGGACCACGATATTGCGTTCAAATTCTTTCAGATCCAGTTCGGACATGGTGATGTTCCTCTCAATCGACGGGACATGGGCAGGTTTCCTCTCTATATACTACGACTTTTAAAGGGAATGTCAAGCATTTACGTTTGCTTTCCCTTCTTTTCCTTTTTACATTGACAATGAAAATCCCTCCATTGCTTCAATAATCACAAGGAAACTGCCGTTTATGATCACCGTTCTTCTTCCGTTCAGCACAGAGCCGTATTTCGAATCGACACTCCGTCAATGCACCGAATCATCCCTTGTCACATCCGTCCTGATCGCGCACGATGGTGCGTACACCGGTTCGCAGTCCAAATGTAAAGGGATCAAGGTCGATTCCCTCACCTCCGGTGCGACACTCAACTCGGTGCTGAAAAACCTGAAGTCGGAGTTCTTCCTGTTCATCACCCAGGCACAGTCCATCACCTTCAATCAGGCAGCGCTGGAGCGGTTCGTTACCATTGCGCGGGACACGAAGGCGGGCATGGTCTATGCTGATCTTTATGAAGTGAAGGAAGGGAAACGGAGCGAACACCCGCTCATTGATTATCAATTGGGGAGCATCCGGGACAACTTTGACTTCGGTGCGGTGCTGTTCTTCTCATCCGTGGCCATCAAAAAGGTATTGAAGAAATACGGAGCGGTTGCAAAGGTGGAACGTGCCGGATTGTATGACCTCCGCCTGAAGGTCTCCATCGACCATGAACTGTTCCATAACCAGGAATATCTCTATACGAAGACCGAATCGGACATCCGCAAGAGCGGCGAGAAGATGTTCGATTATGTCGATCCGCGCAATATCGCAGTACAGAAAGAGAACGAGAAGGTCGCCACAGCCCATCTCAAGAATATCGGCGCATATCTGAAGCCGAAGTTCGCCAAAGTGCCGAAGTCCAAACAGCCGTTCCCGGTGGAGGCGAGCGTCATCATCCCGGTCCGCAACCGCGAAAAGACGGTCGGCGAGGCCGTGAACAGCGTCCTCTCCCAAAAGACCGATTTCCCGTTCAACGTGATCATCGTGGACAATCACTCCACGGACGGTACCACGGCGATCCTCAGCAGCATGGCCAAGAACGACCCCCGCGTGAAACATATCATCCCGAACCGGCAGGACCTTGGCATCGGCGGCTGCTGGAACGAAGCGGTCCTTTCCGAACAGTGCGGTAAATATGCTGTGCAACTCGATTCGGACGACCTGTACTC
>JAVBYA010000217.1 GCA_030824295.1 Bacteroidota bacterium | reverse complement strand
CACCATCCTTCGAGAAGGCGATCATATTCGAAGCGGCTGCAGTGTCGAGCGGGATCACCACTCCGTTCCGGATGATCTTCCATTGTATGCCTTCCAGGTTCATGTATGCCAGCCCGTTGTCATGCGTCCAGGTCGGGAAGAGCCTCAACGGTGAAGTGCGGCTGTCGGAGATCACCGTTTCGACGGTTGGAGCGGGCCGTAAGTTCAGCGTGCCGATAGCGACATACAGGGAATCGAAGCTCGCCCGGTCGTATACAAGTGTGCTGCTGTCCGAAGACAATGAAAAGCTTGATATACTCGAACCGGTGAAGCGGAAGATGTGCGTGGTGGCGGAATCGGCCAGCGAATGCCGCTCAACGTCCGTGGTGAATCCGCTGGAAGCGGTCCAAATCGTTTTTACAGCAATGATACTGCTGGTGAGCACGATCGGCGGCACAAGGGTATCTTTGGAAGTCGGTGTTCCATCGGAAGGATCGGCAGGACTCTTGCATCCGGCAATGAGGAGGATCGATCCAATAAGGATCAGTTTGAGATTCTTCAACGTCACTCTCCTGTTCTGTTCAGCATACAATGCCGACTGTACCGTTCGAGCTCACACCTACAGTTTCAACTGATGGATCTTTTCCTGATACTTGTCCATCCACGCCAGCAGGAACCCGCCGTCCGGTGTGATGGTCAATTGCATCCGTCCTGACGGCGCATATTCGCTCTGCGCAATATCCGCAACGACCGTTCCGATGAACTCCGCCTGCGTGATGAAGCCGGAAAAGGCCCATGCCGCGAATCCCTCGCCTCCCTTCACGAACGGGAAGAGGACCTCCGGTTCCGGGAAGCCGACGGAGAAAGCAGCATTCTCCTGTACGGCGTTGTTGATGATGCCGGCCATGATGCTCACCGGCCGCACGGCCGGATCGCTGAGGATCGCCGAGAGCGCGGCACTGCTGTTGACCAGATCGGTCGCCCCCTCCTTCATCATCCGTGTCAGGAACATTTCCGCCGCATCCCTGCAGACAGCGGTCCATTCTGCCGGTGTTGCCGTCATTTCGATGATCGATGCGGATCGCGGAGCACGATGGTCGGTCCGGAGCACGGAAAATGTTCCGAATACCGGCTGAAGAGCATGCTGAAGGGATTCGGGCAGCGGAGAAGATATGTCACAGTTATGGGTAAGAAGCATAGCAGGTAATGATTCAATGATCAATGCAGCAATCATCACTGACGCACAGATCAGGATCAGTTCAATGGATCGAACAATGAGTAGTTATGTAAAAAGAACGTTGTCGGAAATTGATCGTTCATGGATGGATACAAAAGAACGAGATAGAGTCTGTTCTTAATGAGGTGATCCGTGTTGTGTCCAGCCGGAAGTCCTTTTCTATCTTCCTCCTCGATCCTCCTGGATTTGTAGATCCTCATGAACGTATCATAAAGCACAGCATTTTTTTGCTGGTAGTGCTTGATAACATGACCTGCTGTCGGATCGGCGAGCAGAGGGGAAAGGTTCCGATCGGACGCCAGTATGTCAAAATAACTATAGCCATTCTCAAGCGCCTGAAAAAGGAACAACAAGCCATTCTTCTTGTCATTGTTCTCATAATGCAGTTTCGCCAGCAAGAACTGTGCAACGCAGTCGTCCGGATGCTCAGCAAGAATCTTGTTGCACACTTCCATTACCCTGGGCTTGTTCCTGTTATGATAATAGGAGATCGCAAGCATGTGATCCTTCGCAGCATGCTCACTCAATGATTCCGCAGCGTTCAGTGCCTCTTCATAGCGCCCGAGCATCAACAGCACCATGACAAGGTCCTCGCTGCCGATGCTTTTTCGATATGCATCCAGCGCTTCTTCGAATCGCCCCATAACAACAGAGAGATTGCCGATCATCCAGATATCGCTCGTATCATGGTACAATGCATAATTCGTCTGATGATCAGCGATCGCTGAATCATACGAGCCCAGTGTACTGTATAGCGATGCTCTTAAAGAATACTGACTTACGGCGCCATTCTTGATCGCATTGGTAAGATCATCAACAGCGTTTCGATACCGTCCCTCTACAATGTTCCTGGACCAACGCTTCATATATATTAACGTATCCTTCGTCTCTAATTGAATACACCGATCGATATCCTCATAGTACAGTGCAGCAACATCTATCTTCCGGGTACTTCCAAAATGGATATAATGCTCGTTATAGATCAGTATTCTCTTCTTATACAGTTCTTCATTCGTAGAATCACGCGCAATGTGCCAATTAACGTATGCCAGCTGTACATCGCCATAGAGATTCTCCCAACCGTACCGGAGATGAAAGAGGAGCATTGCACCAATGAGTACAAGCACCGACATTCCCAGCAAAGCAGATCGGTATCGGTCATGTTTTTGCATCTGAAGAGTTTCCTGTTGTTCCCGCAGTTTCATTGACCTGTCATACCGTGATCAGCTCACCGCAGTTCAGGCATTGCTGATTCTTGTAGATCTTATCCGAGCCGCATTTCACACAGATGATCTTCTGTATCGGCGGTACAGAAGGAGGATTCGCAGCACGCGGCGGGACCGGCACTGTCCGTGCGAGACGATGAAAGAGGAACGTTGCCCGTACCGAGCTGATGAACATCAGCGTCAGAACAAGCACCTGGATGATCGTGCCGGGATTACCGAGATTCTCGATCATATACACCCGTTCGAGCAGATACAGGACCAGTCCGGATACCGCGGCCGTTCGGGACATCCGGTGGATGCCGACGGCGATCACGATGAACAGCGCCGCATCGACCAATGCCCAGTGATCCAGTGCGAGGATGTCCGCCCCGGCCGCATTCAATCCGACGACCAGTATCGTGGCCGCGGCGCAGAACGCCGCCGCCCAGACGCCGTTACGCGCAACTTTTTTTGCAGAGAGCTGATCTTCTATGGTCGGCATGATCCATTCTTTCACCGAACGTTCCTTCTTGACGTGCTGCATATATTCCTCTTCGGTATTCGTTGGAGGCACGGTAACGAACCGTACCACTATGCGGGGTTCCTTTTTACTATGGTGTAGCAGTATAATGCGTTAAAAATATATTGATACAAGCAGTGTTGATGTTGCAGTCGTGATTCTATATTCCGACGTACTGATACCATTCTTTGAAATACGACTAAAATAGCTGAGCCATTGTTCTCCGGATAAAGAAACACTTTTATACAATCGTAATTCGATACCAACAATAGCAGAGATTTGAAGAAAATCTTCCGTTGACCGTCTTTCATCAATTATCCCACTTACATGCACCGCTTTGCTTTGGCTGCTATAATGATCAATACCACTTGAGACACCATAATACGGCAGTACTTCCGACTCGTTTGAGATGGCGCGCAAATACGTAACATTCAATTTGAGTGTTTGCGTTTTTACATTGACTGTATATGGGTCGTAAGAATATGATATTGCTTCATCAGTATCAAATGTTGATAAAGAACCGCTCATAGTTGTTCGAATTGCGGAAACATCGTTTAGCCAATATTTACCGCCGATACCACCGCCGAGATTCAGTCCTTGGAACGTAAATTCCAGGGATTTCTTTCCATCCATACTAGATTGAGCATAAAGACTTATGGAAAATATGATAATTGATAAGCAAGAATAGATCAATCGCATTAGCATCCTTCGATATTTGAGCACCATTTTTGTTGCCTGACGAATGGTGGCTTAACTGCCCCTCAACGTTGTAGTGCCGGGACAACTGTTGATTGATTTCACAATGTGCATTCGTATCCTACGTTGTACGTTGACGGTTCAACACTTGTGTTGTAGAGTCGAAGCGGCTGCGGAGCTTGTCCTAAGCGAGCCGTGAACTTACATCTCAGCGAGGCGAAGGATCAGTTTGCCTCGAAGGGCCCCATCCGGGAGCCGATGGACACCCAGCACAAATTGAATATTGGACAACATCAGTCAAGCTTAATTCTGTAGATCGAATACCCGTCTACTTCACCATATAACCATGCATCACTTTCATTTTCCGGACTGAACTTGACCGTACCAGCGTATAAAACGTTATTTGAATCAATCGCTAATGAACTAATGCTCAATTCATTTAATCCTAGATTTAACGTTTTCCATGATGCCCCATCATCCTTCGAGACTAATATCCCATTTTTCCATGTGCCCACATAAATATGCCCATTCTTATCAATAGCCATATCGTTTATATGCACCTTTTCGTCATAATTGGTCTTCACCCAACTTTTACCATCATCTGTTGATCGATAAATTCCTTTGAAATACACGCCGACAAAGAGTGTTCCTTTGGAATTAAACCTCAAACAATCAATTTCTTTTAAGGTGAGCGTACTAGCATCCAGAAGCTCCCAAGAATCCCCGGAATTATCAGAGATGTAAATCCCGCCAGCAAAGTTAATCGCAAACAGATAATCTTGTGGCCCCTTAATAATTTGTGTAATCAATCTTTCAGGTAAACCCTGGCCAATTTCATGCCATGTTTCTCCTTTATCTGATGTTTTATAAGTCTTTCGTACTAAGTTAAATGTGTTTGTTGAAGCGATGAAAACACTATCCGTTAATTTTATAATTGAGTTTACCCATATTGTTTTTTGCTTAAGCTCCCAACTTACGCCATTATCTGTTGATCTGAATATTCCAATGGAATCATTTTCTAATATTACGTGACCGCTGAATGATGTACCAGCAAGAAGAATGTTCTCGGAACAGTTTAGGATTGCTGTTAAACGACCATTCCGTAACCCTTGTGTT
>JAVBYA010000114.1 GCA_030824295.1 Bacteroidota bacterium | reverse complement strand
GGACACACCCGATGGGCGACACACGGCGAACCGAGCGACATCAATTCCCATCCGCATCTGAGCAACGACGGTACAATTGCGATGATCCATAACGGCATCATCGAGAACTATCAGGTGATCAAGACGAAACTGGAGAAACTCGGATACACATTCGTGTCGGCAACGGACACCGAGGCGCTCGTCCACCTGATCCAGGAAATGAAGAAGGTCTCCGGCGATCTTGAAACGGCCGTCCGTCTTGCACTGCGGCAGGTGGAAGGGACCTACGGTATCGCTGTGGTGTCCGTGCAGGAACCGGATAAGATCATCGTCGCCCGGAAGGGAAGTCCTCTGATCATCGGTGTCGGAGAGAACGAGCATTTCGTAGCGTCCGATGCAGCGGCGATCATTCCGTATACCCGGCAGGTGGTCTATCTGGAGGATGGAGAGATCGCGGTGTTGACGGCAAACGCGTTCGAGACGAAGACCATCGATAACATCGAGAAAGTGAAAGAGATCCATGAAGTGACCTTCGACATCGAAGAGATCGAGAAAGGCGGCTATGATCATTTCATGCTGAAAGAGATCATGGAGCAGCCGGAAACGGTCCGGAACTCCATGCGCGGACGTGTGCTGCCCGATGTTGCCAATGCAAAACTCTCCGGTCTGAACGATGTGATGCTGCTGCTGGAGAATGCACAGCGTATCATCATCACTGCCTGCGGAACATCCTGGCATGCGGGACTGGTCGGCGAATACATGCTTGAACAGTATGCAAAGGTGCCGGTGGAAGTGGAATATGCCTCCGAGTTCCGGTACCGCAATCCCATCATCAAACCGAACGACCTGCTCTTTCTGATCAGTCAAAGCGGCGAGACCGCCGATACCCTTGCCGCATTGCGTGAAGCCAAGAAGAAAGGGGCAAGCGTGCTCGGTGTCTGCAACGTCGTCGGGAGCACCATCGCCAGAGAGAGTCAGGGCGGGGTCTATATCCACGCAGGACCGGAGATCGGCGTCGCTTCCACGAAGGCATTCACCTCTCAGCTCGTCGTTCTGTCCCTCATCACGCTCCTGATCGCGCGTCAGCGCCGGACGATCACGGATGAGACTGCCTCTCAGATCTGCAGGGAAATGCTCGATCTTCCGAACATGATCCAGTCCATCCTTGCGGAAACGGCACATATCGAGTCCATCGCCGAGGAATTCAAGAACGCCCGTAACTTCCTCTACCTTGGAAGAGGATTGAACTTCCCGGTGGCGCTCGAAGGTGCGTTGAAATTGAAAGAGATCTCCTATATCCACGCTGAAGGATATCCTGCCGCGGAGATGAAACATGGCCCCATCGCGCTCATCGATGAGAACATGCCGGTGGTGGTCATTGCACCGAAGGACGGGACCTACGATAAGATCCTCTCCAATATCCAGGAGGTGAAGGCGCGAAAAGGGAAGGTGATCGCGATAGCGAACGAGGATGAGCAGCAGTTACGCTCGCTGGCGGACCATATCATCATTGTCCCCCGTACGATCGATCTGCTGTCCCCGATAGTGAACGTCATTCCGCTGCAATTACTCGCATATTTCATCGCAGTGAAACGGGGCTGTAACGTGGACCAGCCCCGGAATCTAGCCAAGAGTGTAACGGTGGAATAAGTTGGAAAAACCCTGAAAACTTCGTATTTTTAGTCCGCAAACTTATTAAGACAAAAGGAACTGTTACCGTGGCTACAGATTATCGATTCAAAAATACCGATTGGGCTATCATTTTAGGCGCTTCCAGCGGGTTTGGCGGTGCAACGGCCGTTGAACTGGCCCGTCACGGCATGAACATCTGCGGCGTTCATTTCGACCGGGCGGCCACCATTCCGAATGCGGAAAAGGTGAAAGCGGAGTGCGAAGCACTCGGTGTGAAGACCCTCTTCTTCAATGTGAATGCGACCGATGCCGATAAACGCAAGGAGATCGTCGACACATTGGCAAGCCATATGACCTCTCCGGACGCGCAGGTGCGTGTTGTGATGCATTCCCTGGCATTCGGTTCACTGAAGCCGTTCATCTCCAAAGACCCGAAGAACCAGCTGACGCAGGCGCAGATCGAGATGACCATGGATGTCATGGCGAATGCTCTCGTGTATTGGACCCAGAGCGCCTTCAACAAAGGCCTGCTCAAACGCGGCAGCCGGATCTATACGATGACGAGTTCCGGCGGACACACGCAGTTCCCGGATTACGGTGCGGTCTCTGCAGCGAAAGCAGCCTCAGAATCGTACATCCGTCAATTGACATTGGAATTAGGACCGTACGGCATCACCTGCAATGCGATCATGGCAGGGGTGACCGAAACCGCAGCACTGGCAAAGATCCCGGGTTCGAAGAAGATGATCGACCTGGCAAGATCGAAGAATCCCTCGATGCAGCTCACCACCACTGATGCGGTCGCAAAAGCGATCTCGCTCCTGTCGCATGAGGATGCCTTCTTCATCTCCGGCAACACCATCGGAGTGGACGGCGGCGAGGATATCGTCGAATTCATCGGCGATGTGGAACCGTGACCGAAAGAAACGAGTGGATCATTGATGCAGGATACCGCCGAACTCCGGCGGTATTTTTATTATGGACATGATCATCATTGCACCGCATATACGTCTCCCCTGGAACTTCGTCACCATGTCCTATGTCCGCAGCGGCGGGAAAGGGGGACAGAACGTCAACAAGGTCTCCACGAAAGTGGAGTTCTTCGTCGATCTCTCCGGATTGCTATGTTCTGCTCGTGTCAAAACCCGTATCCTTTCTAAACTCTCCGGCAGGATGGATTCCGCAGGTCTCATCCGCATCAGTGCGCAGGAATCCCGCAGTCAATGGCAGAACCGGCAGACCGCAGAACGGAAACTGATCGCCATGGTCGCCGATGCGGCGGTGGAAGAGAAGGAACGGATCGCAACGAAAGCGACCCGCAGTTCCAGGATCCGCCGGGTGGAAGCGAAGAAGATCGACGGCAAAAGGAAATCGATGCGCCGGAAACCGGGACTCGCCGCCGACGAATGATGGAGCGCTGCCGGTTCATGGCGCGGCCGTTCTGTGCGTCGGTCAATAAGATGCACGACAAAGACCAGCGCATCTGTTGTTGGAATGGGAAGCGATTCGGGGCAATTTATCGTTCCGTCACATCCAAAGTTTTCGTATATTGAGAAGTTATGCAAAAAGAATACGTCCGTTCCCTTTTCGATAAGATCGCGTTTCGCTACGACCTGCTCAATCATCTGCTGAGCGGCGGTGTGGACCTCTACTGGCGCCGTGCAGCCGTACAAACGCTGAGTGCTTTCCGTCCGCGCCGCATTCTGGATGTGGCCACCGGCACGGCCGATTTCGCATTGGCGACCATGCGTCTGGCACCCGATGAAGTGATCGGCGTCGATATCTCCGAACCGATGCTCGAGGTCGGACGACGGAAGATCGCAAAGCGACAATTGACCGACCGCATCCGGCTGCAGAGCGGTGAAGCCGAGCAGCTCGATTTCACCAACGGAACCTTCGATGCCGCCATTGTTGCCTTCGGCGCCCGGAACTTCGAACATCTGGACAAAGGTCTCAGTGAGATGTGCCGCGTACTCAAAAACGGCGGCGGTATCATCGTCCTGGAATTCTCCCGCCCGCGTGTGTTCCCATTAAAACAACTCTATTTCTTCTATTTCAAACATATCCTGCCGGCCGTCGGACGGTTGGTCTCGAACGACAGGGAAGCGTACCAGTATCTGCCTGATACTGTCATGCGGTTCCCCGAAGGGAACGACTTCCTCGAACGGCTGAGGACCGCCGGGTTCTCGTCGCTGCGCGAGCAGCGGCTGACATTCGGCATTGCCACCATCTATTCCGGAGTGAAACAACCATGAGTGAACGAGTGATCAAGGTCGGACACAGTCCCGATCCCGACGATGCTTTCATGTTCTACGGCCTTGCCAGTGAGAAAGTGAAACTGGAGGGGATCAAGATCGAGCATATGCTGGAGGATATCCAGTCCCTGAACATGCGCGCAATGAACGGTGAACTGGAAGTGACCGCTATTTCGGCGCACGCATTCCCGTACGTTGCAGACAAGTACTGGATCATGGTCACCGGCGCAAGCATGGGTGAAGGGTACGGACCGGTCATCGTTTCCAAGAAATACAAGACCCTGGAAGAACTCAAAGGGAAGCGTGTCGCCACACCGGGAAAGATGACGACCGCAACACTGCTCTTTAAGATCTTCACCGAAGGGATCGAGAATGTCGATATCCCGTTCGACCAGATCATGGACCGTGTGAACAGCGGCGAGTTCGATGCCGGACTGCTCATCCACGAAGGACAGCTGACGTATCAGGCCGAAGGGTTCACGAAGATCCTCGACTTCGGGGAGTTCTGGGAAGAGCGGACCAAAGGGCTGCCGCTTCCGCTCGGCCTCGATGTGGTCAGGAAGGACCTCGGCGAACCGCTCGCACGGAAATTGTCCAAAGGTTTGAAAGAGAGTATCCACTACGGATATACACATCAGAGTGAATCTGTACCGTATGCCATGAAGTGGGGACGCGGGATCGACTATGCACTCGGTGAGAAGTTCGTGAAGATGTATGTGAGCGAATTGACCATCGATATGGGTGAGAAAGGGAAGCAGGCACTCGAGCTTCTCTTCAAATTAGGAAATGAGAAGGGTTTGATTCCGAATGTTCCGACTGTTGAATTATTCTGAACGCAATTCCCATAAATAAGAAGACCGTGATATCTGATTTCAATTATGCAAAAAAAGTGGACCA
>JAVBYA010000212.1 GCA_030824295.1 Bacteroidota bacterium | reverse complement strand
CACCACGCTTTTCGCTTTCGGTTCGTGGTGCAGCGGGCGTGTCCTGGGCACGTGATGGCCGTCCATCGGAAGTTTGAACGCCGCGACCATCGTCTGCAGCTGATCGGTCTGCTGGTTCAGGTCGTTCATCGCGCGGGCGATCTGCTGATTGCCGATGGAGCTTTGCTGCGATACGGCGCTGATCGCATCGATATTCCTGCTGATGGATTCGCTTGCCTTGGTCTGTTCACCGCTGGCGGTCGCGATCTGGGCTACCATTTCCGTGACCTTTTCGGAGACCTCAAGGATATGACTGAGCGAGTGGCGCGCTTTCTCCGTCTGCTCGATGCTCCCCTCCACGCTGCGGGTCCCTTCTTCCATCGATTCCACGGCACCGAGCGTCTCGGTCTGGATCTTCTTGATCATCACTGCGATCTCTTTGGTGGATTTGGTGGTACGCTCGGAGAGTTTCCGCACCTCGTCCGCCACGACAGCGAATCCGCGTCCCTGGTCCCCCGCCCGCGCCGCTTCGATGGCGGCGTTCAACGCCAGAAGGTTGGTCTGGTCCGCGATATCGTCGATGACACCGATGATCTCCCCGATCTGATTGCTGGAACGGCCGAGTTCATGCACCGTATCGGCTGAGCGCCGGACGATCTCGCCCAGTTTGGTCATACCGACGGCGGTCTCTTCCACGACGTCCACCCCTTCGCGTGCGATCTGTTTGGCACGTGTAGCGGTCTCGGCAGCGTTATGCGCATTGTGCGAATTCTCCATGATGGTCTTGGCCATCTGTTCCATCGCGCTGGCCACTTCGGCCGTTTGGTTCGATTGTTCTGAAAGTCCGCTCGTCATCTCTTCCACGGATGCCGAGATCTGACTGCTCGCTGTTGCGGTGGTTTGGATGGAGGTGGTCACCTTTTGGAGCGTGGAGGTCAACGAATCACCGAGCAGATTCACCGACTGCTTCATCTTGTCCAGGTCACCGTGATAGCTGCCGGTCATCCGGACGGTCATATCACCATGCGACATCCTGTACAGGATATCGTTCGCTTCGCCGACCGGAGCCACCACCGCATCCAGGGTCTCGTTGATGCCCTGCACCAGCTTCTTATACATGCCTTGATATTTGTCCGCATTCCCCCGGACGGTCAATTGCCCCTGCTTGCCGGCTTCGCTCAACTGATTGATCTCATTTCCCATCTCCTGCAGGATGCGGGCTGAACGGGCGAAACTGTTCGCCAACTGGTCATCGGCGGATTTCGGCTGCAGGCGGATATCCAGGTTCCCGGCACCGATCGATTCGGCCGCTTTGGAGACGGCATTGATGTAGTCGATCATGCGGCGGAACGATTCGGCCAGACGGCCGATCTCATCCTTGGAAGTATGATCGATACGCTGCTGGATCTCGCCGACAGCGATCTTGTCCGCAACGACCACCAGAGCGTTCAGTTCGGTGGAGATGGTCCTGGAAATGAGGTACCCCATGCCAAACGAAATGACGGCACCCGCGAACAGAAGAATGAGCAAGAGTTGCTCTCCTTGTGTCGCTTCCGCATCGCTCGAACGGTCCAGTTCTGCTGCCACGACACTGTTCACTTCGATCAGCTGACCGAGTTCCCGTTCCATGGCCTCGATGGACGGTGACAAGACGGCGTAATATCGCCGGTCCGCTTCGGCGGAATTCCCGGAACGGGCGATGACCGCAAAATCGTCCATGTCCTTCTGAAACGGTCTCCATACATCCATGAACAGCGCAAGATGCTTCTTTTCATCCTCGACCAGGTATGTGATGCTGTAATCGGTGATCAATTTCTCGATCTTCTCCATGCGTTCCCTGATGACAGGCTCATGCTTCCCCCATGATGTCCGGATACCTTCATGGAGTGTATTCCTGATATGACCATCGATGCCGGCAACAGCACTGTTCGCAAAGCCCAGATCGCGGATCGGTACCAGCCGGTCCGCATACAGCGTATCCTGATTCTTCATGATATCACTGGTGGTCGAGTACCCGATCCAGCCGATGACAACAGAGATCGTTGTTGCGACCATGAAAGCGGTCATCAGTTTCTTTTGAAGGTTCATATCCGTATACCATTTCATAGTATTGCTCCTGTCCGTGATGTTCTTGGTGTCCTTTGTCTTTGTGTTCTTAATGATCTTCTTGTTCAGCGTATTCCGACCGACCGTACATCCCTGACATACTCCATATCCATGCGGAGGATGTGGCCATGCAGCCATTTCATCAGGAAGTTGAGGAGGTCCATATAGATGGCAGGATTCCCCAATGCAATAGCGGTCTGGAAATCAACAATGGCCTTCTTCATTTCCCGGTGCTGACATTGGTGTTTCGTCAGTGCGGCGAATTGGCAGAGCTCCATACACTGCTCTTCGTAAGCGAAATGTTCCTCGGCATATGCGCTCAGTTTCCGAAGGATGCCATCCACGACCACCGGCGCCGCCGCACTTTGTATCGCTTCCTGAACCTCATTGATCAATGCAATGATGGCCTGGTGCTGCTGGTCGAGGGATTCGATATGCATCCGGTACTGTTCGCTCCACTCCATGAACGGCACTTTTGTCTCTCCGGGAACGATTGGCGTGTGCATAACAGACCTTTACGATATGGGACAGTTCGATTGCAGGATGATGAATTCCGAACGGGAGTGATGAGAGACTCACGCTTCGGTGTGGACCTCAGAACTGTATTCCTCTTGTTCCGTCGACCGATCCTCGGTGCGGCGCGCCGGAACCGTGCGTGCACTGCTCTGCCCATCCGCGCCGGAGGGATCGAGCGCGAAACGGTCCACGATCCCCTGGAGCATGATGGTCATCGAATTGAGTTCCTCGAGCGATTGGGAGATCTGCTGAACGCCGGTCGCGGTCTGTTCGGTCATTCCCGTGATGGCGGTAACGTTCAAGGTGATCTGATCCGCACTGATCGATTGTTCGCGGTTGGAGACGGCGATCTGTTCCACCATCCCGCGCATGGTCTCGGAGACCGCTCTGATCTCGCTCAATGCCGTCCCCGCCTGCTCCGCCAGCCGGATCCCTCCTTCCACTTCGCGGGCTCCATCCTGCATGGTGTGCACCGCTGCGCGGGTATCCACCTGGATGCGGGTGATCATGTCCCCGATCTCTTTGGTCGCGGATGTGGTACGGTCCGCCAGTTTCTGCACTTCGGAGGCGACGACCGCGAATCCGCGTCCCTGCTCACCCGCCCGCGCAGCTTCGATGGCAGCGTTCAGCGCCAACAGGTTCGTCTGGTCCGCGATACCGTCAATGACGCCGATGATCTCATTGATGTGCTCGCTGGAGCGTTCCAGTTTGTTCACCGTTTCGGCGGTCTGCTGAGTTGCGGCGGCGATGCGCTGCATCCCTTCGATGGTCTGTCGGACGAGCTCTTCCCCTCTGAGGGCGGCCGTTCTTGCCGATGCTGCCGTTTCGGCGGCCTGGTTCGCATTTCCCGCATTCGAATGGATGGCACCGGAGATCTGTGTGATGGAGGAGGAGACCTCATTCACATTGCCGGTCTGCTGGAACGTTCCGGCCGCGATCTCTTCGGACGTGCTGCTGATCTGGCTGGCGGCGCTGGAGACGGCCATCGAGGAATCCTTCAGCCGGAGGATCAGATCGCGGAGCGAATCGAGCATGGTCTTGTATGCGCGGGCCAAGGTGCCGATCTCATCCGAGCTCTCCATTTTAGAAGCAAGATACGGCGTATCCATCGAACGAAGATCGCCGGTCGCCACTTTCTCCGATTGACGGACCAATTCCTGTACCGGACCGATGACCACGGTGCGCGACGTGGTGCGTATGGACAACACGGTGACGGCGATGCACAGGAACATGATGAGAACGGTCAATACCGCCACTTCGGATTTCTGCGTTTCCACTGCCTGCAGCGACCCGCTCACACCGAACACGGCGACCAGTTCACCTTCCTGCTTGTCACTGAAGATATCGACGCCTCCTTCATTGTGGCAGGAATAGCAGGCGGAGGAGATGCGTGCGGGTACAAAGACGGCCATCATATCGGCAGAATCGGTCGCAAGCCGCTCTTCGAAGAATTTCAATGCGGCATCCTTCTTCAGCACTTCGAGCGCTTCACGTTCCAACCGGCCGTTGACGGTCGTGTCCGTCTCCGCATCCACGAGCACGCGGTGGAAGACCCATCCTTTCTCCACTGCCAATTCCTCTGCAGAACCGTGCGCCATGAATGCAGATGTCTGCGCCATCAGCGACAGCTGTCCGCGGAACGATTCCTCCGACGCTGCGGTCTGGGATGTGGCAGAGAACCAACCCCACACAAGGAACATGATGCCGATGATGAATGCCGGGATGATGTACAGTTTCTGCTGGACGGTCAAGCGAGAGAATGTTTTCATGGTCTTCACTCTTGTCTATCGGTTCCGGTACATGGATGACTGTTCAAACATTGATGAGTTCCTCATCGACAGGAACCGCTATAGACAGGTCCCTTGCGGATATGCCGTCGGATAATGCGGCAGCGCCGCCCGCCACCTGGAACTGCTGTAAGGTCTGCTGGAGCTCTTCCGTGCTGCGGTTCAATTCCCCCGCTGTCCGGGAGATCTGATGGATCCCTGTCACGCTCTCCCGGGTGACCGCACTGATGGATTCGATGTTCTTCGAGACCTGGTTCGCTGTTACGGTCTGTTCGCGGCTGGCGGACGCGATCTGCTGCATCATCTCAGACACCGCATCGGCATTCCCCACGATGCTGGCAAGCATAGCGCCGGCCTGTTCGGCAAGAGTGATGCCG
>JAVBYA010000376.1 GCA_030824295.1 Bacteroidota bacterium | reverse complement strand
CCTCGGTAAGGACGGCGGTGCAGCGAAGTCCCTCTGCGACCTCCCGATCATCGTCCCAAGCAGCGATACGCAGCGGATCCAGGAAGGACACATCACCATCGGCCACATCATCTTCCAGGAAGTGGAACAGGAAATGTTTGGGTAAGAACAGGCCGCAGACGACAGATATCAGATGACAGACCTGCTTTACGTAATTGTCCATTCAAAATTATCCGGCGAGCAATGATATTTACTTCCGAAACGATCGAACAACTGATTGAAGAGTTCGCTTCCCTGCCGAGTATCGGACGGAAGACGGCGCAGCGTCTTGCCATGCATGTGCTGAAGATGCCCAAAGAGGAAGTAGCGAACTTCGCCAAAGTGCTGATGGACGTGAAGGAGAAGGTCCGTTACTGTTCCGTCTGTTTCAACATCACTGAGTCCGACCCCTGCTCCATCTGTTCCGGCACGAAACGCAACCGGAAGGTGATCTGCGTGGTGGAAGAACCGAACGACGTGATCGCCGTGGAGAAGACCCATGAGTTCAACGGTCTCTATCATGTGCTCGGCGGTGCGCTCTCTCCATTGGACGGTATCGGTCCGGAGGATCTGAAAGTGCGCGAGCTGATCATCCGTCTGAACGACGATGTGCAGGAGGTGATCCTGGCGCTCAACCCGAATGTCGAAGGAGAGACCACCACGCTCTATCTGGCCAAACTGCTCAAGCCGCTCTCCATTAAGGTGACCCGCATTGCACGGGGTCTCCCGATCGGCAGCGATCTGGAATTCGCCGACGAAGCGACCCTTACCCGGGCGCTGGAGGGACGCGTTGCGCTCTAGCGTCCTCTATATCGCGCTGTGCGGCCTCCTGTTGCTCTCCTGCAATCTGTTCGACACGCGTGAACCGGAGAATCCCGTGGCGGACAATCAAACGCTCCCCACGCCGTTCACGGCGGATATCCTTTTCGCCAATTTCCGCGCTTCGGTCGGTCAGATGAACATCGCTGAGTACGAGAAACTCTTTTCGGATACGTCTGTTCACCCGCAGCGGTTCAGTTTCATCCCGCATCAGGCCGCAGCCGCACGGTATGCATCGGTCTTCACCTCCTGGAACCGCACAATGGAAACAGAGTATTTCCGAAAAGTGACCTCATCGGTCGGCACGGCTTCCTCCATCCAGTTCCAGGTGACATCGATACCGCAGATCGTCACATTCCAAAGTGATTCCGCCATCTATACATTCGACTATCTCCTCTTCATACCGCATACACGCACCGATGTGGCGCTCCAGCAGTTCGCCGGCCGCGCAGAGATCGCCATGGCGCCGGACCGTAATCCTCCTGTCTGGCGCATCTACCGCTGGACCGATTTCGAGACCCGGAAGGATTCCAGCTGGAGCGAATTGAAAGGACAGTTTGCAAAGTGATGCGCACTGTCGTATTTTTCCTCTTGATCTCACTCTTCACCGGCTGCGACAATCCGTTCGCACCGGCGTTGGACGATTCCCCCTCCGGCAGCACTTCGATCCTCGGGGACCAGCGTCAATTGGAAGGGGTCTTCCAGAATTTCAAACAGTCGTATGCGTTCCGCGATACGACCATTTACGGACAACTGCTGGCGCCGAATTTCATCTTCGTCTACCGCGATTATGACAATCCCGGCGGCGTGGATGTGTTCTGGGGACGCGATGAGGATATCCGCTCGACCTACGGACTGTTCCAGAACGTGCAGCGGCTGGACCTGGTCTGGAACACCACCATTTCGTCCGTGATGGAACCGGACAGTCTGAAAGCGACCGTCATCCGGAACTTCAATCTGACGGTCACCTTCAGTGCGAGTGACGTTGTGCGGGTGGACGGTTACGCGAATTGGACGCTGGAGCGGGGACAGACAACGGACGTTTGGAAGATCACCCGCTGGCGTGATGAATCGAAATTTTAGGACAACAATGATAATGGCACAGAAAAAAACGATAGCTTTCCAGGGTGAGTACGGTGCGTTCAGTGAACAGGCCGCACTCGCATTCTTCGGAAGCGGATGCACCCCGGTCCCCCGCGAGAATTTCCGCGATGTGTTCCAGGATGTGCTGAAGAAGAAGGTGTATGCCGGCATCGTTCCGGTGGAGAATTCCCTCTTCGGCAGCGTCCATCAGAATTTCGACCTGCTGCAGGAATATCCGCTGATGATCGTCGGCGAAGTGAAGCTCCGCATCCGCATGAATCTGATGGCGCTCCCCGGCACCTCCATCAAGGATGTCCGGGACATCTACTCCCATCCGCAGGCGCTGGGACAGAGTGACCGGTATCTGCGCACATTGAAGAACGTGACGCTCCATCAATTCTATGATACCGCCGGAGCGGCGAAGATGATCGCTGAGAAAGGGAAGCAGAACGCCGCCGCCATCGCCAGCCTTCAGGCGGCGGAGCATTATCACTTAAAGGTGCTCAGGAAAGGGATCGAAACGGACCGGCAGAACTTCACACGGTTCGTCGTCCTCTCCCGCACTGCGGTCCGTCCGCAGCGCCACGCGAAGACCTCATTGATCTTCGCCACGAAGCATGCCCCCGGTTCCCTGGTGCAGTGTCTCTCTCTTTTTGCAGAACAAGGAGTGAACCTGCTGAAGATCGAATCACGTCCGATCGTCGGTAAACCGTGGGAATATCTCTTCTTCGTGGATGTCGCGTCCGGTCAGGCCGATCCGCGTCTTGCATCGGCGCTCTCGGCGATGGAACGTTTGACCTCCTCCATGAAGATCCTCGGCTCGTATGAGACCGGAAAGGTGGTACGCTGATATGGCATTCCTCTACACCGTCAAAGAAGGATTCTCCGGTTTCCGCCGGGCGCGTCTCTCCTCCATCATCACCATCTTCACCATGACCATCTCCCTGCTGCTGCTGGGACTCTTCGCCATCATCTATCAGAACACGAACAGCATCATCCAGTCGTTCCGGGACAAGGTGGAGATGGAGGTCTTCATCGCATCGGAGATCGACCCGTCCCGCATCGATTCCATCGGCACTCTGCTGAGCGATGTTCCCGGCATCGCCGGTTCGCAGTTCATCTCCAAAGCGGAAGCGGCGCGCATCTTCAAACGGGAGTTCGGCGAGGACATCAATGCTGTTTTGGATTTCAATCCCCTCCCCGCATCGTTCAAGCTGCGCCTCCATCCGGACTACCGGAATTCGGACAGCGCTAATTCGGTCCATGCCGCTTTGTCGGGCATCGAAGGGGTGGATGATGTGGTGTACCGGAAGACACTGCTGGAACTGCTGGACAAACGGGTGAAGGTGTTCATCGGCGCCAGCGCCGCCATCGGACTGACGCTGCTCATTGCCGCCATTTTCCTGGTATCGAACACCATCCGGCTGACCATCTACGCCAAACGGAAACTCATCGCCACGATGAAGCTCGTCGGCGCCACGCGCGGCTTCATCCGGATGCCGTTCCTCATCGAAGGGATGCTGCACGGATTGATGGGAGGACTGCTGTCAGCAGGATTCATCTGGAGCATCATCCTGCTTGCACGCCGCTTTGTCAGTGCAGAACTCTCTGAGTTCTTCCATGTCGATCCCCTCTTCTACGCGGTGATGATCTCTGTCGGCGTTCTGCTCGGTCTGCTCGGCAGCAGCTGGTCCGTGAAACGTTTCATCACCGAGAACATCACCCTGAACTGATCCGCACCGCTTTAAAACGGCGGACCGTGTCATGATGTTGATCATGACACGGTCCGTGTTACTCTTCTCTTGCTATACTCAGAACTGCGCCGAAACGAATTCCCTGTTGAGCCGAGCGATGTGCGTCACCGAGATGCCCTTCGGACATTCCGCCTCACAGGCATAGGTGTTCGAGCAGCTGCCGAATTTCTCTTCGTCCATCTGCGCCACCATGCGCGTCACGCGGGTCTCGCGCTCGGCCTGTCCCTGCGGCAGCACGGCCAGCTGGGAGACCTTCGCTGCAACGAACAGCATCGCGGAGGAGTTCGGACAGGCAGCCACACAGGCACCGCAGCCGATACACGCAGCGGCATCGAATGCTTCGTCCGCCACCGGTTTCGGCACCAGGATGGCGTTACCGTCCGGGATACCGCCGGTCTTGGCGGAGGTATAACCGCCGGAGCGCATGATGCGATCGAACGCCGTCCGGTCCACCATCAGGTCCTTCAGCACCGGGAATGCCGTTGCACGCCACGGCTCGATCATGATCTCGTCACCGTCCGAGAAGCTGCGCATATGCAGCTGACAGGTGGCGATGCCGCGGCCCGGACCGTGCGCACGGCCGTTGATCATCATTCCGCAGCTGCCGCAGATCCCTTCGCGGCAGTCATGGTCGAACACGATCGGGGTCTCCCCCTTCTTGATCAGGTCGATATTGACGATATCCAGCATCTCCAGGAATGACATGTCCGGCGAGATGTCCTTCGCCGTGTATTCCACGAAGCGGCCTTCGTCGTTCACATCCTTCTGGCGCCATACTTTCAGCGTGAGTTTCATTCCATTCTCCTTATTTATAGCTCCGTTGGGACGGATGCACTTCCTCGAATTCCAGTTCTTCTTTGTTCAGTTTCGGTTTCCCCGGTTTCCCGGTGTATTCCCAGGCGGCCACATAAGCGAATTTCTTGTCATTCCGTTTCGCTTCCCCTTCTTCGGTCTGATATTCCTCACGGAAGTGACCGCCGCATGATTCCTCGCGGTGCAATGCATCGATCGCCATCAGTTCGCCGAGTTCCATGAAGTCCGCAACACGCTGCGCTTTCTCCAGTTCCATATTGATGTCGTGCGCATTGCCGGTGATCTTCACAT
>JAVBYA010000245.1 GCA_030824295.1 Bacteroidota bacterium | reverse complement strand
GGCATCGTGGCACTGGCCGGCATCGTCGTGAGGAACGGCATTATCCTGCTCGATTTCGTGAAGCATAAACATAACGAAGGGGGAATGACGCTGGATGAAGCATTGCTGGAAGCGGGGCGTGTCCGTCTGCGTCCTGTCGTGCTGACCGCCGCCGCAGCAGTGCTGGCGCTCATCCCGATGGGAACGGGGGTCGACTTCAACTGGACCGAACTGCATTTCGTCACCGGCTCGGAGAGCGCCGGGTTCTGGCGTCCGCTGGCGGTCGCGATCATCTTCGGTCTCTCCATCTCCACATTCCTGACACTCATCATCGTCCCCACAGCTTATTCACTGGTGGATGAATACACGGAGAAAGCGAAAGCGTGGATCAGTGCGAAATTCGCGGAGAAAGAAATCGAATAACCAAACATCGCTGTACAGCACAAAAGGCTCTGCAGAATATGCAGAGCCTTTTGTTTGTACGGGAGAGTCGATAGCCGGCGAGCTGCGGCGGGTCTTCAGACAAGCGCCCTCGTGTTCACTGTTTCAACGACGCCATATCGATCACGAATCTGTACTTCACATCGCTCTTCAGCATGCGTTCATAGGCCGTGTTGATCTCCTGTATGTTGATCATCTCGATATCCGAAGTGATCCCGTGCGTTCCGCAGAAGTCGAGCATGGCCTGCGTTTCCGGGATCCCGCCGATCACGGAACCGGCGACCGACTTCCGTCCCATGATCATCGGAACAGTGTTGAGCATCGGCTCCAATCCGCCCAGATAGCCGACCATGACGAGTGTACCGTTGGTGGCCAATGTTGGGATGTACGGATTCACATCGTGGACACTCGGGACAGTATCGATGATCAGATCGAACCGCCCTTTCACTGATTTCATCTGTTGTGCGTCGGTGGAGAGGATGATCTGCTGTGCTCCCAAACGGCGTGCATCATCGCTTTTCCCGGCCGACCGGGTGAAAAGCGATACCGTTGCACCCATCGCCGTTGCCAGTTTCAACGCCATATGTCCGAGTCCGCCCAGACCGATGACGGCGACAGTGCTTCCCGGTCCGACCTTCCAATGCTGCAGCGGGGACCAGGTCGTGATGCCGGCACACAACAGCGGAGCGGCCCCTTTCAGATCCAATCCGTCCGGGATCCTCAGAACGAATCGCTCAGAGACAACGATCGTTTCCGAATACCCGCCGTAGGTCGGAGTTCCATCGTGCCTGTCCGTTCCGTTGTATGTGAACACTGCGCCATTCCGGCAGTATTGCTCCTCTCCCGATGCACACGATGTACACTGCCGGCAGGAATCGACCATGCATCCCACTCCGACATGATCCCCCGTCCTGAACTTCGTCACCGATGTTCCGACGGAGGTCACCGTACCGATGATCTCGTGTCCGGGAACGACCGGGTATTTCGTGCCGCCCCAGTCATTGCGGGCAGTGTGCAGATCCGAGTGACAGACACCGCAATAGAGGATCTTGATCTCGATATCGTCCGGCCTGTTCTCCCTGCGGCCGATCGTCAATGGTGCCAATGGGTCAGTAGGGGACGTTGCTCCAAAAGCATGGATTTTCTTCATTGTCTTCCTGGTATTGTGTTCAGTGATCGGACGGAGATATTAAACGTCATGGCATCACTTAAGTCATGCCATGAGTGATAGACGGTCAGTGATTCTTCTTGTAGATCTTCTCATACTGTTCAGGGTAGAGCGTTTTCGTGCAGTCCGGACAGATACTATGCGAGAATTTAGCATCGGTGTGCCGTGATACGTACTGGTCCACCTGCTCCCAGAATCCTTTGTCATCCCTGATCTTCTTGCAGTTGGCGCAGATCGGAACGATACCGCTCAGCGTTTTGACCTCTTCCAATGCTCCCTGAAGATCGGCGATCAGTTGCTCCCTGTGAGCTTCGATCTGTTTCCGGACGGTGACATCCCGCCAAATGGTATACAGGACCTGCTTCCCCTTTAAAACGACAGGGGTGAGCATCACTTCCACATACAGTTCGCTGCCATCCCTTTTCACATGTGTCCACTCGAAACGATTATACCCATCCTTCACCGCCCGTTCCATCATCGCCGCCGATTTTTCCGACGAGAGTGCCCCGTCCGGTTGACGCTCCGGTGACACTTCATGCGGTCTCTTATTCAGGAATTCCTTTTCGGAACCGTACCCCAACAAAGCGAGCGTCGCCGCATTGCACCGGGTGAAACCTGTTTCGTCCAGGAGGAGGATCGGATCGGCGGATTCATCGAAGAGATGGCGGAACATCTCCTCGCTCGCCTGAAGTTCGTTCTGCGCATTCTTCCGTTCGATCGCCATGGCGATATGGGTACCGATGGAATGCAGGAACTGAACGTCGTGAGTGGAATAGATATCCGATTGTTCATAATGCTGTACGACCAGCACGCCGATGGTCCCGGCAGGGGTCTGCAGCGGCACTCCGAGCCACGACGGAGCATTGGTCCCGATGAGTTCCACTTCGTTCTCCTCCACCAGCCGGTCGAACATCGCCTGCGTCAGCAGGAACGGTTTCCCGGACCGGTAGACATAGGCGGTGCATCCCCGGTCCATCGGTCCGGGGCCCGGCCAGGGATCATGCTGATCGACGAAATACGGAAAACTCATCAGGTTCGTATTCTGGTCGACGATCGCCACAAAACAATTCTCCGCATAGATCACCTTTTTCAACGCCTGATGGATCACCGTGAGCAGTTCGAAGAGATTCGCCGTGGCAGCGACTCCCTGTGTGATCTCAAAGATGGTCTGGCGTTCCAGTTCTGCACGTTTCTGTTCGGTGATGTCCTCCACCATTCCGACCACCGCCACTTGCTTCCCTTCATCGTCCTTGATCAGTGACGTGGTAAGGATGATCGGGAACTCCGTACCATCCTTCCTCTTATTATAGAGCTCACCTTTCCATCCGCCGTTCAGAGTGGCGGGCAGGATCTGCGCCACCAACTCCTTCGGATTGCGGTCGGACCAGAAGATACTGCTATGCTTCCCGATCAACTCTTGCTCTGTATACTGATAGGTCCGGCAGAACGCTTCATTCACGAACAGGATATGGTCATTCAGATCGGCGATGTTCACCACGCCATTGATGCTGCGGATGGTCTGTTCGAACATCTTTGCGTTCGACTCTGCCAACCGGCGCTCTGAGAGCAGCGTGGTGAACGGTCGATAGACCAGAAGGTACAGTCCGGGGACCATCAAGAGTGAAACGAGGATGGTGTTGATCAGGATGATGGTGGAGTGCGGTATACCGGTGAGTGATTCGAGCAGGATGTATTCGAACGTCCGGCTGATGACGATGAACGACAGAACGATCAGAAAGGAACGGAGGAAGGATCCGCGCTTGGAGATTCTGGTGAACGATGACAGGATGCTCTGTATCAAGGATGCCCTCAGGAAAGATTCTTCACTCGGCCGGCGCTGCGGACGGAATATTCTGCCCGCACCTGGTCTATCGGCATGTCAGCAGAACATCCATACTAGGCCTAAATTATACAATTAACAGTGTATCAGCAATGCAAAAATGAAAGGCGAAAGGACAGACGCTATCGATCGGGATGCGGGGATCGGTCACATCAAGCCCTTTCTCCGCTCCCGGCAGACATCTCCGGGGGAATCTGACGGAGGAAAAGAAGTGACCTGAGGCTGAACAACGCAATGGGCGGATCAAAGGAAAGAGTATAACAGGACGATCGTCAGACCGAACAGCAGGACCATGGTGTATGCATCATCACTTCCGTTCGACGTGTCGGGAAGGCGGTTGAACTTCGCCTTCAGATTCTCCCGATGCAGTACAATGGCCTCTTCGATCGTATGCCGTTCCCCGTGCAGGTGGTACCAATATTCATCCAGGATGATACCGGACATTTCATCCGGGTGCCGGACGCCGTGCGACCAGAAATATTGATAGAGCCGTAACCCCCGCCAGAGCCCCCAATTGTTCCTCAACCACATCCCTATACTGAAATGGTACTGGATCATGTCGTCCGCCGCTGAATGCCGGATCGTATCGATGATCGAGGGATGAAGCAGCGTATCCAGCACCGCCATACATTCATCCAGATCCTTCGGGACATACTCTCTCTGACCGGCAGTATCTGCAGCCATCGGACGAAGGTCCGGATCGATATCGCCTTCCGCGCCGGAACCGGATGCAGAGCAACCAATGAGCGAGAGGGACACCAGCACGGATACCGCGAACATCCGCAGGAAGATCATCCGGCACGGCGATATGTTGGTACGGTGAGACTGGTAAGGCATACGATCGATGTGCAATTACTCGTTGGCAGAAATGTCCGTGAACACCGGCTCATCGGCGATGGTTTCCGGTGAATATATGTGCCGATACCGTATGAGTCAAGTCATGACCGGTCCCGGTTGGTATAACGGCTGCGGGGACAGACCGGTATCCCGGCATGTCCCCGCATGTGTCCGATCGCAAAGCGACCATCAAAAACTCAGCAGCGCCCGATCAACCGATGAAGTACAACACCAATTGAGTGACGGCAAAAATGACGGCTCCCGTCACGATCAACAGTTCGATATAGATCGATGGGCGTTTTTTGGGATCGTGCGAACTCATTTCATCAACACCATTTTTTTCATTTCAGAATAGGTACCGGCGGTCAGCTGATAGAAATAGACGCCGCTGGAGAGATGCGGTGCACGGAACTGCACGGTCTGTTCGCCGGCAGCGATATTCCCGTTGATGAGCAGCGCGACCTGTTTGCCGAGCAGATCATAGACCGCCAGTTTCACGGCGCCGGCCGAAGCCATGC
>JAVBYA010000038.1 GCA_030824295.1 Bacteroidota bacterium | reverse complement strand
TGGTGGTCGCAACCCAAAGGATGTTTGATTCGTCATACACTATATCCCATATCTTTTGTTGATAATTATACACTTCATCGTTTTCCCAAACCCAAACAAGTTCATTATCAGCCGAAATGGTTGCCAAGAGCGGGGAAAAGGTTGAAAACCAAACAGTTTCATTTTTTTCCACGGAAATTGTATATACTTTAGGATTTTTGCCAAGCTCTTCACGCCCCCACGTTCTCAACTCATCCCCGCTAACGCGAGTTAAACCTCCCGCAGAACCTATCCATTTTACACCGGTTCTACTCTCACTGAACGCATACAACCTATTGCTTGGTAACGTATATAAGGAGTCAATTCGCAACCATCGATCTTGACTGAGAATAAACCCAGCAGGATCGGATTCCATTTCTCCCAGACCGAGAAACCACAGAGCTCCTGACCTGTCTTTACGAATTTTATGATATCCAATGTTGCTGTCGTGAATTTTATAATGCTTCCATGTAGAACCATCCCATCGGTAACTACCTCGAAATCCTGCGCCGGAAACAATCCAAATATTCCCTTCACTGTCTTCATTGATGCCTGTAACCAATCCTAGTGGACTTCCATTGATCGACCGAATAAATCTTCGATTCCCATCCGATCCTCGAACCTCAACCCCATCCATGTTCCCCACCCATATTTCATTCATTGACGATCGAAACACTTCCATGACGACATTGGATATATTCGAAAAAGTTGTTGAGCCTGTCGACCAGAGCGATATGCTACGTTTAAATAGATACAATCCTTCTTCGGTGCCGACCCAAATATCATCATTATCCCTATATCGAACTGTCAGTGAATTTTGAAGTTGTTTAGGAAGGGGATTGATATTCTTCCAAGCACCGTTGATCCTTATGTGCACTTCGCCGGATTCATAGATGACAAACACCTCGCCTTCGCGAGAGACGTCCAAGCTTCTAACGGGTTGATTTCTTTCGGACTCTGAATATTTAAACTCCTTCTTGTCGGAAAATTCCCAAAGGCCAACACTATTTTTTGGCGCATCCATCGCAAGTACCCCCACGCCTTCAGCATTTTCCACAATGGCGCGTATTGCATTCGGCTGCCCAGTTTGAGCACTTATTCGGGTGAAAGAATCATTGTAATATTGATATAAATGGTGCTTTGAATCGATATCTTCACCCAAAAACCAGATTGATGAACGTGTTGAGAACAGTTTGCCAGGTGGAGGTGAATTCACCACTTCAAAAGAAGTGCCTGTTGCTTTAATTAGTAATGCAATGTGATCATATTCAACCGTAAGGAGAAATGACTTGTCGTTCACAGGACTCACCGAGCTTATGAAACCTGAATCGAGCATTGGATTCAAAATCATCTTTTTGAATCCATTTTGGTTTCCCACAAATAGACGCCCACCGATATTAACGAGAAGCTTCCTTCCATACGGAACTACCTGGCGAATTCGGCGGTCTGCAGAAATTGAATCGATAAACACCGGATTCCAGTGAAATCCATCGTACCATGCTACGCCTTGATTGGTTACTACCCAAACAGTGCTATCGGCGGCTTCAACGATGCTCTCAATAGTGTTCGAAGGTAATCCGCTTTTTGTTGTGAAATGAGCCCAACGCCAGCTCTCATACAGCTGCTCGAACTGCGCGGAAAGAGGCGTGCATAACAGCGTGAGCAGAAGGAAGAATTGTGCGTATCGGATTACCATGATCGTTTCGGTTGTTCGCGCCACTGAATCAAGGATTCTACAATTGTAAGACAATAAAAGAAGAAACATGCAAAGAATAAACAGTTAATAATGACAGAAAATGAAAAAAATCTTGTCATTGGAGGTCACCTCTATCGCCAATAATGCGGGTCGCAGAGCCCCTAAAAACAAAAAACCTCCGTCTTCGGGAGGTTTTTTGAGGCTTTATTGGATCGAGATCAATTCAACGGTGAAGATCAGCGTTGAACCGGGCGGGATCAGTTGTCCCGCACCTTGATCGCCATAGGCCAAAGCACCGGGGATAAAGAGCTCGATCATCCCTCCCTCCTTCATCAATCGAACTCCTTCCGTCCATCCGCGGATGACCTGATTCAATCGGAATGAGCTTGGCTCGCCGCGGCCATAGGATTCATCGAATACCGTCCCGTTGATCAGCCGGCCCCTATAATGGACCGTGACCATACTGGTATCGACCGGTGCGCGACCTGTCCCTTCGCGGAGCATTTTGTACTGCAATCCGCTGGGGGTGGTCACAACGCTGTCCTTGGTCTTATTGAGAGCAAGGAATTCCTCGCCTTCCTTCCGGTATTTCGCGATCAGCGCTTCCTGCTCCTTATTGCCGGCCGATTGAGGATTCATCTGTTGGAACGCTTCGATCACCTGCTGCACCTCTTCCTTGGTCAGCCGGTTCTCCCCGCCCTCGATGGCTTCGGAGATGCCCGCCAGGAACGCTGCCGTACGCATCGGGAATCCACTGGATTTCACATTCCCGCCGATCTTCTGTCCCAGATCGTATCCGCTCCAATAGCTCATCTTCTCTTCGATCGTCTTCATTGCGGTGGTCTTCTTTTTCACCGGCGCTTTCTTCGCCTCCGTTTTGGCTTGCTGCGCCCACCCGCCGGCAGCGATCAGACAAAGCACCAGCAGTACATTCATGGTCCGTTTCATTCATTCTCCGTGATTGATGATTGTGAGTGTGATATGATATCGATGGATCGACAATGACCTGCGTTATAGACCGCGTTCCCTCATGAAGGAGAGCAGCAGATCCCTCCACCGGGCGTACGCTGCTGCCGTCAGATGAACGCCGTCCGTCGTGAACTCATCCTGCAGTGTGGCTTCGACCGACAGAACAGCGTTGACATCGATGAATGCGATACTCCTCTGTTCCGCAAGCTCTTTCAGCCGGCTGTTCAACTCCGTGACCTGGAAATTCTTTTCCGCCGCCCGTTTCCATTTGGGATTGACATGCAGTGTGGATTGTATGACCGGTGTGATGCCGTGTTTCTGCAGCGTATCCAGGATACGGGAATAATTGGAAAGGATGGTGCCGACCGGAGCATCCGCATACAGATCGTTGATGCCCGCCATGATGAAGCAATACTTCGGTTTAAGGTGATAGACATACTGCATCCGATGAAGCATGCCGACAGTATTGTCCCCGCCGATGCCGCGGTTGACGATGCGTTCCCGCCCAAGCAGTTCGGACCAATTGCCTCCGTATGTAATGGAGTTGCCGAGAAAGACGATATCGGCTGATGCGGTGCGGGACAATGCGAACTGACCAACAAGATTGCGGTAAACGGCGCTTTTAAGATAGAGGGAGTCGTACGATGTCTGGCCATATAATGATACTGCGGCCATACTCAGAAGCACAAAGATGCGTATCATGGTTTCAGCCCCATGGAGCGGCGAAGGAACGTAAGTGACGCAGCATGGGCCTGTGCGGACATGGTGCTGTCATACTTAGGATTGCTGGGATTGGCGAACGCATGGACTGCATCGAAGTTCAGCACTTCGGCATTCTTCTTCACCTTCTTCATGCGCTGCTCGAACTCCGTGACCACCTTCGGTGTGATGAAGCCGTCACGCGCGGCAAAGATACCAAGCACATCGCACTGCAGGAGGGCGAGTTTCTCCGGATCCTGTTCGGGCATTCCGTAATAGATGACGCAGCCGGAGGCCTGTTTGCCCAGCATCAGCGCCGCCTGCATGGACCAGCCGCCCCCGAAGCACCAGCCTAGTGTTGCGATCTTCACGTTGGGCCCGACATGGTTGACGGCGGCGGCGATGACGGCCCGCGCACGGTCATCCTGTACCCGCCCGACGAACACGCGGGCGGAATCCTGCGTTGCTGCTACAGCACCGTCATACAGGTCCACTGCGATCACCTCCACATCACCCAATTCCTCCTGCAGCCGTTCGGCTTCCCTCTTGATGTAATCGTTCAGGCCCCACCATTCATGGAAGACGAACAGCACATTGCGGGAAAGGTTCGCCGGAGACACCTGATAGATACGTGCATCCGGTCCATCTGCCACCGGGATGCGCCGCTCCTTGCCGCCGTTCGATTCCCATGCGAGCGGCACGGGAGCATCGTGCAGTGCAACGAACGCCATATCCTTTCCGAACGACGCAAACGCTTCGGTCGAAGTGGGTCCGCAGCAAGGTTTCTTATCACCCGCAAGGACCAGTGAGCTCATCACAACCATCAAAAATACTCTCTTCATGTGCTTCCTTGTTTATTGGATGATATTCGCTTCCATTTCAAGATGTAATCCGAATGCAGCCGACACACCACGCTGGATCTCGTGCGCCAATTCCAGCAGTGCCGCGGTCGTTCCTCCGAGATTCACCAATGCCAGCGTATGATTCGCCGATATCCCTACGCCGTTTTTCGTGTATCCTTTTTTAAAACCGGACCGTTCGATCAGCCACGCGGCAGGGATCTTCGTCTGAGCCCCGAAGGGGAATGTCGGGACCGGTGTTCCGTCACCGATCTGTTCCCATTTCTTTTGGATCGCGGAAAGCGCGGCTGTATCTACAATGGGATTCAGGAAGAATGAGCCGACAGAACGCGTGTTGGGATCGTTCGGGTCGATGACCATCGACTTTGCAGCACGCAGTGCAAGCACAACGGAACGGACGGCAAGCAATGATTCGCTCCCATCCCGTAATGCCGACAAATTCACGGTCGCTTCGATCTTCCTTTTCACTTCCGGATAATGGATCGTCGGCCGGCCGTTCTTCTTCAACCGGAATGTCACTTGGGTGACGATATATCGATCGACA
>JAVBYA010000276.1 GCA_030824295.1 Bacteroidota bacterium | reverse complement strand
CTCATCCTTCAATCCCAGATCAGAACGGTGCGGGTTGAACAGCTTCCGGTCCCGGAGACCGAGGTGTGGAATGCTCCCCGGTTCTCACCTGCGGGGACCGATATCTTTCTGACGAATGCCGAGCACAACGGCATCTGGCGGTACACCATCTCTACGCGCCTGCTCAGACAGATCACTTCAGACCGTTCTGCAGGTTACGGCTTCACCGTTTCGGACGATGGTGCATCCATTGCATATCGGACGACGGTCATTTCCGGCGATCACCGTACCAGAGTGCAAGAATCCGTATCTCTGGCGTTGTCGACCGGGAAACGGACTACTCTTCATCGCGGCAATTCTGTTGAAATGCCGCGCTTCGTCCGGAATACGGCTCTGGCTCCGGAGCAGCTTCAGACTCCTGCCGATGCACCCATCATTGTTGATGCACCGGTCGCTCTGCTCGGGACCTCCGATGACGGGATCCGCCTGCTGAAGAACGGCAGTGCGGTAACGGTCGCTCCGTTAGGGAAGGGGCAATACCTCTGGCCGCAGCTCTCGCCGGACGGTAAACGGATCGTTGCTGTAGAGATGGACAGAGGAGCATTCATTGCCGACATCGACGGGAAGAATGTGGTCCGGTTGGGACGGTGCAATGCGCCGCAATGGACCCGCAGCGGTGGCTGGATCATCGGCATGGAGGATAAGGATGACGGTCATGCCGTCACCGGTTCGGAGATCATCGCCGTATCAGCGGATGGTGCGCAGCGTATTGCGTTGACATCAACACCGGCGATCCATGAAATGTATCCTGCCGTTTCACCGGCTTCGGATGTGATCGTTGCTGTAACGTACAATGGTGCAGTGCTGATGCTGACCTATACGGAGGGGAAATAATATGAATCGCTCATTGTTCCTTATCCTGGCACTTTGTTTTGTCTCCAGCCTTACAGCGCAGCCGCAGACCATGACCGGGATCAAGATCTGTATCGATCCGGGACACGGCGGCGCCAATGCCGCCAATGACCGCCGACTTGAACCCGATCCGGGGAATGTCTTCTGGGAATCGGAAGGGAATTTCCGGAAAGCATTGTGGCTCCGGCCCATGCTGCAGGGGAAGGGTGCGACCGTGTATTTAACGCGTGAAACAAACACCTATCCTGATGATAATCTGGAACCTTCCCTCTCAGCTCGTGTCGCATTCGCCAATGACAGGAATGTCCACTATTTCCATTCCATTCACAGTAATGCGACAGGAGGGACCAACACCGGTACGAACCGGACGATGGTCCTCATCCGCGAGAAACGCCCGGGAGGTATCTCCAGCGGTTCCGGGGACGGGATGGGGATCCCGGAGTATCCGGAATCCAGAACGCTCGCAGATTTTGTCGGACCGAACATCGTCTCCAAACTCCGTACGACAGGCACGACCACGTATCTTGATTGGACGTTCTACGGCGGCACCAACGGCGGATTCTCGCTGGGAGTGCTCCGCGGTCTGACGATGCCGGGGGACCTCTCCGAAGGTTCATTCCACGATTATGCTCCAGAGACTCGCCGCCTGCTGAACAATGATTACCGCAAAATGGAATCGTACGGACTGGCGAATGCCTTCGTGGAGTTCCTGCAGGTGCCGTACGATACGCTTGGTATCATCGCCGGAACGCAGAAGAACGGCGCGACTCCGATCAATAATATTGTTGTCCGCCTGATGCCGATCAATAAAGTGTACAACGGCGACACATATAACAACGGATTCTTCCTGTTCGACTCATTGCCTGCAGGGACGTACAAACTGATCTATGAAACCCCCGGCGTTGCAAAGGACTCCGTTCAGGTGGTGATCAATGCCACCACCCGGCTGGCGACAGTCTCTCCGAAGAATGCTGCCACTGCCGTTGCGCGCAACGCTTCCGTCATATACACTTTCATTCGGCCGATGGACACCGCATATGTCCGCAGTATCTTCTCCATATCACCTGCGGTCGCCGGAACGATCTCGTGGAATCCTGCCAATACCGTCATGACCTTCACGCCTACAGCACCGCTCGCGTTCAAGACGACCTATACGGCATCGCTTGCCGGACTCGGGAACACTCTTCAGCCGACGGTCTTCGTCGATAACAAGACGGTCACATCCAATGTAGCAGCAAAACCGCTCACCACGTCGTTCCAGACAGTCTCGCTTCCGCCGTTCATCACGCTCACTCAACCCGCACCGAACGATACGAATTTCTCCGTCTCACAGACCATCGGACTCCGCTTCTCCGAGACGATGGATACGGCGAGTGTCCGTGCCGCTTTCCAGATCGTTCCGCAGCTTTCCGGTTCATTCACATGGACCTCTTCAGGGATGCCGACCAACACCCTCATTTGGAAACCGCTGACCGGTACGTTGGCCTATCAGACCCAGTATACAGTGACGATCGGAGCCGGTGCAAAGTCCATCTTTGCAATGCCGGTGGACGGGAACAAGGATTCGGTCGGAGGGGATCCATTCACACTGAATTTCCGGACGCAGCGGAATCCGTTATCCGTCGACAATGTCGGCGCACTTCCGCGTGAGTTTGCATTGCATCAGAACTTCCCGAATCCGTTCAATCCCGCCACGGTGATCTCCTTCGCGCTCCCTGTCTCGGGACCTGCGGAATTGATCGTGTTCGATGTCATGGGACGCACTGTCGCGACCATCATAAAAGGGGAGACCGATGCCGGAGAATATTCGGTGTCGTGGGATGCTTCCGCGGTGGCGAGCGGTATCTACTTCTACCGTTTGACCGCAGGGACATATTCCTCTATCAAAAAAATGATGGTCATAAAATGAGTCTTCGCGAATCAGTACAGAATACATCCATGGCAAAAGAACCGAAGTTCCGGTGGAGGGGAACGGATGTCTCCCGGATCGAGGGGTTCAGTGATAATGTGTTCGGATTCGCCCTGACCCTGTTGGTGGTCTCGCTGGAAGTACCGCGGACATTCAATGATCTTCAGTCGACGGTAGCAGGCTCCATCGGGTTCGCATGCGCGTTCGCCCTGCTCTTCATCTTCTGGCATGAGCATTATAAATTCTTCCGGCGGTACGGCCTGGAGAATAACACCGTTCTCTGGCTAAATGCTGCATTGTTATTCGTGATCCTGTATTTTGTCTATCCGCTGAAGTTCCTCTTCTTCTACCTGGTGAAGGTCATGAACGGCGGAGCGCGCACGGTGCTGATGCCGGACGGTTCCGTCGTTGCAGCGATCGAGAACCACCAATGGCCCTCGCTGATGATCATGTACGGAGCAGCATTCATCACGATCTATATCATCTTCTCTTTAATGTACATCCATGCGTACCGAAAACGGAATGAACTCGAACTGACCCCATTCGAGGTCATCCTGACCCGGGCTTCGATCATCGGATGCCTGACCAACTGTTTCATCGGTCTGGTGTCGATCGGTTGGGTAAGTTTCGGCGGTCCGGGATATGCATGGCTCTCCGGGATAACGTATGCGGTCATCGGACCAGTACAAACGGTCATCGGCGTCATGGCCCACCGTCAGGCAGCGAAACTGCCGGCCAATCCATAATGGGCCAATATCTTCCTTTTTAATCATGCCTGATTTTCGTATTTTACTTCAATGTTCTCGTAGTTCAACTGGATAGAACCGGGGTTTCCTAAACCTCTAATCGCAGTTCGAGTCTGCGCGAGAACACGAACTGCAGTCCATCGTTCCCGCACCACGTTGCGGGAATGCTTTTTTCAACTCCAATATCTGTTCCACCATGCGTTTATCCCAAGGTTTCTTCCCCACCGTCAAAGAGGTCCCCTCGGACGCCGTCATTCCCAGTCACCAATTGATGCTCCGCGCAGGATTGATGCGCCAGCTCGCTTCCGGCGTCTTCTCGTTCCTGCCGATCGGTTATGCCGTCATGAAGAAGGTCATGACCATCATCCGCGAGGAGATGGATGCCATCGGCGGACAGGAGTTCCATCTGCCGGCGCTGAATCCCATCGAACTGTGGGAAGAGACGGACCGCGTGAAAGCATTCGGAGATATCATGTTCCATGTGAAGAACCGTGCGATGGTCCTCGCACCGACACATGAGGAAGTGATCACGCATATCGCCAAGGACCATGTGAAATCGTACAAAGCGATGCCGCAGATCTGGTATCAGATCCAAACGAAGTTCCGGAACGAGCCCCGCCCGAAATCCGGCGTGCTGCGCGGCCGTCAGTTCACGATGAAGGATGCGTACAGCATGGATTCCTCCTGGCAGGGATTGGACAAGAGCTATGAACTGCACCGTGAAGCGTACAAGAAGATATATTCACGCTGCGGGTTGACGTTCCATATCGTCGGTGCTTCCAGCGGTGCAATGGGAGGGAGCGGTTCGCAGGAATTCATGGTGGAATCGAATGCCGGTGAGGACAATCTGGCGGTCTGTACCGAGACAGGCTATGCAGCGAATGTCGAGATCGCAACATCCCTCGTGCCGATTGCCGGCAGGGTCGAAGCGAACGATGCATTGAAGGAAGTGCATACACCCAACTGCAAATCCATTGACGACGTTGCCGCGTTCCTGAAAATGCCGGCCAGCCGATGTGCGAAATCGCTCATCTTCATGAACGATAAGCAGCCGGTTCTGGTGCTGATGCTCGGCAACGATCAATTGAATGAGACCAAACTCCAGGCGGTGTTCGGACAGGAGATCCGTCCGGCCCAGACCGAGGAACTGCTGCAACTGACTGGCGCCGATGCCGGCTCCATCGGTCCGGTGGGGCTGGAAGGGAAGTTCACGATCGTTGCCGACAAACGGCTCGAGGATGCGAACGGACTGGTCTGCGGTGCCAACAAGAACGATC
>JAVBYA010000439.1 GCA_030824295.1 Bacteroidota bacterium | reverse complement strand
CACAAACGACGTTGGACAGCACCCTGGCCCTTTCCCAGGCGCGGGATGAACTGGTGAATCTGGTCTATGGTCTCGAAGAGAAGAAGATCGTACTGGAACAATCATCGTACGAAGCTCCGGCGGTCCAACGGCAGGCCCAGATCGACTTCGACCGGACGGAACGGACCATTGCACAGTCAAAGAAGAATTATGTGACCAAGACGAAACAATCCATCGCAAAGATCCAGGCGGTGGAGGCGGACCTGATGAAGGAACGGCAGAAGATGGAGACGCTGCGCGCCGTGATGATGCAGTTCACCATCCTGGCGCCGGCGGACGGCATGGTGGTGTATGCACGGGAATGGAACGGAAAGAAAAAAGTGGTCGGAGCAACGGTGAGTCCGTGGGAACCGACCGTTGCCACGCTCCCCGACCTGACGATGATGGAATCGATCACGTATGTGAACGAAGTGGATATCCAGAAGATCGTTGTCGGCCAGGAAGTGACGCTGCGGCTGGATGCCGATCCGAATAAGAAACTTGCTGGCAGCATCGTCCAGGTGGCAAATATCGGCGAACAGCGGCCGAACTCGGATTCCAAAGTGTTCGAAGTGAGGATCATCATCAATGACCGTGATACCACTCTCCGTCCTGCCATGACCACCGCAAACGAGATCACAGTTGCGAAACTGCCCAATGTACTTTCCGTCCCGCTGGAAGCGGTCCATACCCAGGACTCCACCACGTTTGTGTATGTGAAGAACGGCGGCACCCATAAACAGGAGATCAAACTTGGACTTCAGAACGATAACGCCGCCGTTGTTCTGCAGGGAGTGTCCGAACAGGACGAGATCTATCTCTCCCCTCCGCCCGATGCTGCCGATCTGAAACTCCGTTCGCTGAAGGTCCCCTCGTGATCAAACGGAACCTCCGGTCGATCGCGGCGTTGCTCACACCGTCTCGGGCGCTGGTCAGCAATCTGCTGACCGCCTTCGAAGCGATCCTGCGGAACAAAATGCGTTCCGGACTCACCTCCCTCGGCATCGTGTTCGGTGTTGCATCGGTGATCTCCATGCTGGCCATCGGACGCGGGGCACAGCAGGAGATCCTGGACCAGATGAAGCTGCTCGGAACGAACAACATCATCATCACGCCGATCATCGAACAGGAAGAGGGGGACGTGGATGAAACGAGCGATAAGACGAAAAGCGAGAAGAAGAAGTTCTCTCCCGGGCTGAACCTGCTGGATGCGAAGAGCATCCTGGAGACAGTGCCGGACATCGAAGCGGTCAGTCCTGAGATCGTCCTGGAGACCGTCGCGATCCGTCAGGGACTGAAGCGTTCCACCAAATTGGTCGGCATCGATTCCACGTTCTTCATCCCTTCCGAATTCCCGCTCGATCAAGGGTCATACTTCTCCGCTATCCATCTGGACCGTTCCCTGCCGGTGGCGATCATCGGGCACGGGATCAAAGCGAAATTCTTCACCCGTGAGGATCCCATCGGCAAGCAGATCAAATGCGGTAAGCTCTGGCTGACCGTGATCGGTGTGATGAAAGAACGGAACGTGACCAAACAGAACATCCAGCATCTGGGACTGCGCGATTACAATTTCGATATCTATGCTCCGGTGAACACCGTCCTGCTCCGCTATAAGAACCGTGCGCTCGTCACCCGCCGCGACATCCAGAACGCAGCGCGGGACGGTAACAACAACGACGGCGAGGAAGAGCAGAAGAAAGCAGTGAACTACCATCAACTGGACCGTCTGGTGGTCCGCGTTGCCAATACCGAACAGATCCGACCGCTGGCGGAAGTGATCAGCCGCATGCTTCAGCGGCGGCACAACGGCGTCATCGATTTCTCCGTCACTGTGCCGGAGGAACTGCTGAAGCAGGAGCAGCGGACGAAGGAGATCTTCAATATCGTCCTGGGCGCCATCGCCTCCATCTCCCTCATCGTCGGAGGGATCGGGATCATGAACATCATGCTGGCATCGGTGATGGAGCGGACAAAGGAGATCGGCATCCGCCGTGCCGTGGGTGCCACGCGCAGCGATATCACCATGCAGTTCCTTTCCGAGGCAACGACCATCAGTGTTACCGGCGGGATCGTCGGCATCATCCTCGGATTCACCATCAGTTTCGTCATTGAATACACGGCCGGCATCCAGACGATCGTCTCATTCCTTTCCATCATCATTTCCTTCGCCATCTCCATCACGATCGGCATCGCATTCGGGTATTTCCCGGCAAAGAAAGCGGCAGATCAGGATGTCATCCTTTCACTGCGCTATGAATAGATCCCCAGGTCCCGCACATATACTCCGCTGTTGGTCCGTCATTCTGGCGGCGTTCGTCACCATACTGTCCGCACAGCAACAGGATACCCTCGAACTGACACTGACCGAGAGTATCCGGATGGGACAGGAGAATGGACCGCTCTCCTCCATGGCGCGCGCCGCATATCAGAGCAAAGAACAGCGGTACAGAGCATTCACCGCAGGGTTCCTGCCTCAGTTGTCGCTCCAGGCTGATGCACCGCAATTCATCCGCACGATCAACAGCATCACCCAACCGGACGGCAGCAGTTCCTTCCTGCTGCAGCGCCAGGCCCAGTCGTCCCTCTCTCTTGCACTGCTGCAGAAGGTCCCCTGGACCAATACGGAGATCTCCCTCTTTTCCCGGCTGAACCGGCTCGACAATCTCGAAACCAAGACCGCCGTGTATCGTTCCACACCGTTGACGCTCTCCATTCGGCAATCCCTCTTCTCCATCAACACTACCGCTTGGGATTCCGAGATCCAGGACCTTGGTTATGAGTCATCCCGCCGTGAATTCGTGGAAGCCATGGAAGATGCCGCCATCGATATCACCGGACGGTTCTTCGGATACTATCTGGCAGCGATGAATGTGAACAATGCCCTGCTCAATCTCGCCATCAATGATACGCTCTTTCAGATGTCCAAAGGACGGTTCAACGTGGGAAAGATCGCCGAGAACGATCTTCTGCAGAGTGAACTGGCCTTTCTGAATGCCAAGACGCAGTATGAGAATGCGACCATCGAGTTCGACCGGGCACAGGAACTGTTCCGGCATAGCATCGGAATGAAGGACCCCCGTCCGATCCGTGTTGTGCCGACGGAGACGATACCGTTGATCGCCGTTGAACCGAACGCCGCGGTGGAATACGCACAGCGGTACCGCAGTGACATGGTCGATTTCGAGATCCAGAAACTCAACGCGGAACGGAGTGTACGGCAGACATCGTCGAACCATGGATTGTCCATGTCCGTCTTTGCCAACATCGGACTGAACCAGAAAGCGAATACATTCGGCGATGCGTACATCAATCTGCTGGACCAGCAGGAGTTCAGCGTGCAGGTGCAGATCCCGCTGTACGGATTCGGCACCGGCAGTCATGCTGTGGAAGCGGCGGAAGCGGAACAATCCCGCGTGGAGACATCCGTTGCAACGCAGCAGTTCACCTTCAAGCAGGATGTGCTCTATCAGGTGCGGCGTTTCCTGCAGCTGCAGACGCAGGTGCTCCTCTCCGGAAAAGCGGATACGGTCGCCCAGCGGCGGTTCGATGTTGCGCGGGAACGTTTCACCATCGGAAAGATCGACGTGCCGAACCTGTTCCTAGCGCAGTCCGAAAAGGACGCGGCATATCGGGCACGGATCCAGACCTTGTCGGATTATTGGGTCACGTATTATCGGCTTCGCCGGCTGACGCTGTTCGATTTCACCAACAGCCGCCCGCTCGTCTCCGAGCAATGATCGCGTTCTGCACGATCGACTCTCGAAAGGTTCCGCATGAAACAGCATGAATTCACCTCATCCACGGTCTTCGCACCGGCGGCCTCCATCGATTACAGCGACCATGCCGTGGTCAGCAAGATCGTCCTGAAGAAACCCAACGGTCAGGTAACACTGTTCGCGTTCGATGCCGGGGAGGAATTGAGTGAACACACCACACCGTTCGATGCCATGGTACATGTGGCGGACGGCACAGCGGAGATCATCATCGCCGGTACATCCTATTCAGTCCCGGCCGGAAGTTCCATCATCATGCCGGGCGGAATTCCGCATGCCGTAAAAGCCAACGTCCGGTTCAAGATGCTGCTGACAATGCTGAAGTGACCGATGGAACGGCAACGCACGAAGAAGACCATACGCTCCTCCGAACCGCTCCCTTCCATAAAAGAATCGCTGCATCCGAGGAACAAGAACAACGGCCGGTATGATTTCCCGGCACTGATCGCGCAGTACCCTCTTCTCGGCCGATATGTCTTCACCAACCGGTACGGGAATATCTCCATTGATTTCACTTCGGCCGAAGCCGTTCGGATGCTGAATGCAGTGCTGTTGGAGCATCACTATGGCGTCCGTTCATGGCAATTTCCGGAACAACATCTTTGTCCTCCTATTCCCGGACGCGCGGATTATCTCCACTACCTCGCAGACCTTCTGGCTCTCCACAATAACGGCGTGATCCCTGCCGGGAGTGATATCTCAGTGTTGGATGTCGGAACCGGTGCAACGTGCATCTATCCTTTGATCGGACATGCAGAGTACGGCTGGCGCTTCGTCGGCTCGGACACTGAGAAGGCATCCATCGATTCCTGCCGAACCATCCTGGAGGCGAACGCCATCCCGGTGCAGCAGATCGAACTTCGAACTCAGGTGGATCGGAACCGATTCTTTTCGGGCATCGTCGGAGCGAACGAACGTTTCGAAGCAACGATGTGTAACCCGCCGTTCCACTCCTCTTTTTCACAGGCGGCTGCGGGGACGGTCCGAAAATGGAAGAATCTCGGCGAGGACAAGCAAAGCGGTCTCAACTT
>JAVBYA010000145.1 GCA_030824295.1 Bacteroidota bacterium | reverse complement strand
GCTTAATGGAGATACCGCCGGTATCGAATGTGACCCCTTTGCCGACCAGTGCGATGGTGCCGTGCTTCTTGTACTGCTTGCCATATTCAAGGATGATGAAGCGCGGATCCTTCTCGCTTCCTTTGCTCACGCCGATCACTCCGCCCATACCGAGGGAGGCGATCTTCTTCCGGTCGAAAATGGTCACGGAGTACCCATGCTTCTTTCCTTCTTTCCTGGCGTCATTGGCAAGCGTTTCGGGATAGATCTCGCTCCCCGGCGCATTGGAAAGGTCGCGCGCGTGTATGGTCGCTTCGGCGATCGCTTCGCCGCGTTTCAATCCCGCCGTGATCTCCGTTCCGTATTTCGAACGAGTGACGAATTGGATGGAACCGGGGGTGGTACCGTTCTTCGCTGCAGTGAGATACTTATCATATTTATAGAGCGAGAGGAGGGATGCTTCCGCCATCGCTGCCGCCACATCGCCGATCGGCTCGGGCAGGACTTCCGCAACTTCGGGTATGCTGATGGTGACGTTCTTTACCTTGAGCGCTTTCGCTTTTTTGGCTGCCGTTGCCGTAGCACGACGCAGTTTCTCCAGCGTGAACTTCTTCGTCTCGCCGAGTCCCACCAGAAGCAGACGGGATGCTTTCACACCGCCGGTATAGATCATCAGTGTTTCACCTTCCTTGGCGGCGAAATCCTTGGATGCCAGTGCTGCTGCAACGGCAGTGCCGAAATCCTTCTTCAAAGATGCACCGGATGCAGCGAACAGTTTCTCATCCTGGAACAGAAGGACGGCGATGAGGTCGGCGGAAAGTGCGGTGAGTTCTGCAGAGCGGAACGTGATGGTCATGGATACTCCTGGATTAAACGATCTCTTTGATGGAAGTAAGAAGGGCAGTGACGGCATCGGCAAGTGTAATGTCTTTGAGCCGGGCGCCGGACGCATTCCTGTGTCCGCCGCCGCCGAATTTCTTGGCAATGATGTTGATGTCGATCTCTCCTTTGGAGCGGAGACTCACTTTTACGCCGTCCGGCTGCTCGATGAAGACCAGTCCAACGACCACATTGCGGATGGAGAGAACGTACTGTGTGAGATTGTCCACATCCGCTTCAGTGGTGCGCGTTTCGGTGAAGACGGAGCGGGGGAGCGCCATGCAGGCGACGCGTCCGTTGTAGTGCACTTCGATGCATTCCAGCGCTTTGCCGAGCAGATGCAGTTTGTTGATCTCGCCGCTTTCATAGATCTCCTGATAGACGGCATACGGGTCGACACCGCGTTTCAGCAGTTCTGCGGTGATCAGGTGCGTTTCGGCATCGGTCTTGGGGAACTTGAAGGAACCGGTATCGGTCATGATGCCGGCATATAATGCGGTGGCGACCGGCAATGTGATGAGTGCCGGATCGTCATCAGTAAAAATGCGGTAGAGGAGTTCGCTCGCTGCTGGGACATCGGTATCGATCACATACAGATCGGCGAACGATTCCTGCTCCAGATGATGGTCGATGCAGACCTTTACGGCGTTACTCTTTGCGACCGTCTCCGCCATGGCGCTGAATCGCTTCGGGGAGTTCGTGTCGACCACGCAGAAACAATCGGCATCCAGAATATGGAGGTCCAGGTCGCTATTGTAGGTGTGGACGGGGAAGAGTTTGGTGAGGAAGAGCAGGTGGTCCGGCGTGATACTTTGGTTGATGATGCGGACCTCTTTCCCTTTCCCCTTAAGATAGAGCGCTAGGGCTACCTCGCTGCCGATAGCATCAGCGTCCGGATTGACGTGGGAAGTGATTACAAACAAGTGTTTTGTGTTAAAAACGTCGTGGAGCCGGCTGAATTGTTCTGTCATGTATCAAAAATACAAAAAAATGAGCCCTCATCAAAGCAGGAGTCCGGACTGTAACGGCACTGTCCGATCAAAAGTAATATGCCAAACTGATATACCGGTAATCCGTTTCCAGTCTTCGGCGGATCGCAGGACCGGTGAGGATATTGGTCTTTCTGGTGGATTTATATGACCAGGTGATCGATTGGATCATCGAAAGTGTCAGTTGATCAGTGATCCAATATTCCCCAATCACTCCGGCGCTGAGCGATGCGGTCAACTCATGGGAATAATAGTACACAACAGAATCCGCTGAATTATACCTTGCACCGGAATTCCTGAATTCTTTATTTCCTCCGATCTCAGCATATCCGCCGATCCCGACATCTTTGACGCGAAACAATTCCCGAGAGAGACCTATCGTCATTCCAGCATTATAAGCGTTCCCCGGTGATGAAGTTTCCATTTCATAGACCTCACCGGTAACGCGGAACAGGACTGTCATGACCGGATCGATCCTGAGATTCACGCCGATATAATTATTATAATACCCGTAGAAATCCGTGGCAAGGCCCCAACGGTGAACATCAGTTCCTGCAGAATCCTGTGACTGACAGAGTGCTGAGGAAAGAAACACAAGGATGATGATATTCTTGATCATAATTGGCTCATAAAAAAATACCCGGTCTTTTAAGGACCGGGTATGATGTCGTGAATTGGATCGTGCTATTGGATCACCCACGTATCACCGGAATTAAGCAGCTTTTCCAGGCTCCCTTTGCCGCGTTTCGAGATGGCGGAGTCGATCTGTTTCTCCATTTCCACTTCGTACCGGGGACGATCGCTCGCCAGGAAGATACCGACCGGACGCGGAAGTTCCGGATTGTAGGTCATGTTTGCCAGAATGAATGCCAGCGTGGAATCTTTCTCGTTGTGCACGAGCAGATCGTTCGCGGAGTGGCTTCCGTCGGTCAATGAAACGACCACCGGAGAGAACCCGTCCAGTTTGATCCCTTTGTCATTGTCCTTGCCGAACACGAGCGGTTTGCCGTGTTCCAGGAAGACGACCGTATCGGGCTTGGTCTCTTTTTCCGTGAAGGAGAAGAATGCACCGTCGTTGAAGACGTTACAGTTCTGATAGATCTCCACGAACGATGTTCCTTTATGTTCTGCTGCCCGTTTGATGATGCTCTGCATATGTTTCGGATCGCGGTCCAGGGAACGTGCAACGAATGTTCCGCCCGAACCAAGAGCCAGCGATGCGGGATTGAACGGCATATCGACCGAACCGACCGGTGATGTCTTCGTGATCTTGCCCATCTCGGATGTCGGTGAGTACTGTCCTTTGGTCAATCCATAGATCTGGTTGTTGAACATCAGGATGTTGATATCCACATTGCGGCGCAGCACATGGATCATATGATTACCGCCGATGGAGAGACCGTCACCGTCACCGGTGGCGACCCACACGCTCAGGTCAGGACGCGCGATCTTCAACCCGGAAGCGATCGCCGGTGCACGGCCGTGGATGGAGTGGAAGCCGTAGGTGTTCATATAATAGGGGAAGCGGCTCGAACAGCCGATGCCGGAGATGAACACGATCTTCTCCCGCGGGATGTTCAGGTCCGGCATGACGCGCTGAACCTGTGCGAGGACCGAATAATCCCCGCATCCGGGACACCAACGCACATCCTGATCGGAAGAGAAATCTTTCGCAGTATATTTGATCTCGGCGACGGTTGATGCATTAACAACGGTATTGACTAATGTGCTCATTATTGTTTTCCTCCTAAGATCTCTTCAATTTTTTCTTCGATCTCGATCGAACGGAACGGTAATCCCTGCACTTTGTTCAGACCGACGGCCGGAACGAGGAACTTCTCGCGCAGGATCTTGATCAGCTGTCCCAGATTGATCTCAGGAACGAGGATCGTTTTGAACTTCGTCAGGATCTCGCCGACATTCTTCGGCATCGGGTTGATGTAGTGCAGATGGAGATGGGAGACCGATTTCCCTTCTTTCCGTTTCCGCTCCACTGCCGTTTTGATCGTTCCGTACGTTCCGCCCCAGCCGACCAGCAGCAGATCGCCGCTCTCATCGCCTTCCACTTTTGCCAGCGGGATGTCGTTCGCGATCCGTTCCACTTTCGCGGCGCGGAGGGTGATCATGGTGTGATGGTTCTCCGGTTCGTAGTTGATGTTGCCGGTCTTCACATGCTTCTCCAGACCGCCGATGCGGTGTTCCAGTCCGGGCGTGCCGGGGATGGCCCATTCGCGCGACAGGGTGTTCTCATCACGCAGGTACGGCTGATAGTCGACCGGATCCTTGCGGAACTTCACCGGGATCTCTTTCAGGTCCTTCACTTCGGGGATGAGCCACGGTTCGGAACCGTTGGCGATGTAACCGTCGGTCAGCAGGATCACCGGGGTCATGTACTTCAATGCGATGCGGGAAGCTTCGAATGCGGAGTTGAAGCAGTCGCTCGGCGAGCTGGCGGCGATCACCGGGATCGGTGCTTCACCGTTGCGTCCGTACACTGCCTGCAGAAGGTCCGCCTGTTCCGTCTTGGTCGGAAGACCAGTGCTCGGTCCGCCGCGCTGCACGTTCACGATCACGAGCGGCAGTTCGGTCATCACCGCAAGGCCCATTGCTTCGGTCTTCAGAGCGACGCCGGGACCGCTGGTGGTGGTGATGGCAAGATTGCCGCCGAACGATGCGCCGATGGCGCTGGTGATTCCGGCGATCTCATCCTCGCATTGGAACGTCTTCACGCCAAAGTTCTTCAGAGCGGCGAGCTCTTCCAATATACCCGTTGCCGGTGTGATAGGATACGAACCGAGGAAAAGGGGAAGGTTCGCTTTATCCGCTGCTGCAACGAATCCGAGGGCGGTCGCTTGATTGCCGTTGATGTTGCGGTACTTGCCGGGAGTGAGCGGTGCCGGTTTCACATCGTACTTTACGGCGAAGATGTCGGTCGTCTCTGCATAGTTCCATCCCGCTTTCATCACGCGGGTGTTCGCTTCGATCAGTTCCGGTTTCTTCTCGAATTTCTCCAGGATCCACTGGAT
>JAVBYA010000417.1 GCA_030824295.1 Bacteroidota bacterium | reverse complement strand
ATAACCTTGCCGGCTCTTCTTCCTGAATGGTTTTTTTGTATCTTTCCCCATGGCAAAGAAAACAACGAATAAAGCATGGGTTGTCTCCGCAGACATGGGGTACGGGCATCAGCGCGCCGTCTTCCCGCTGAAGGATATTGCGGAGGATGGACTCATCACGGTCGGCAAGAACGACAACTCCACCGAGAAAGAGAAGAAGCAATGGACGCGTCTGCTGCATGTCTATGAATCGTTCTCCCGCGCACGCGGCATTCCGGTGATCGGCAAGCCGATCTTCGCAATGCTGGATGCGCTCCTGCACATCCCCTCCTTCTACCCTATCCGCAATATGTCCCACAGCACGTACCAGGTGGACATGCTGGAGAACAATATCAAGAACGGGCTCTGTACCGGGATGATGGAGAGGATCTCCGCAAAGCCGCTGCCGCTTGTCACCTCGTTCTATGCCCCTGCTGTTGCAGCCGATATGAAGGGATATGAGCCGACCTACTGCATCGTCTGTGATGCGGACATCAACCGTGTGTGGGTCGCCAAGCAGCCATGGGAAAGCCGCATCACCTATTTCGCTCCGTGCGGAAAGGCCGCCCAACGGCTGAAGACCTACGGCGTTCCTGAGGAACGGATACTCCTGACCGGATTTCCCCTTCCTGTCGATCTGACCGGACCGAAACTTTCCGTGCTGAAGAAGGACCTGGGACAACGCCTGCACTATCTCGACCCCCGCCAACGCTTCTGGACGATGCACTCCAGGAATGTGGAGCACTTCCTGGGAACGAAGAACTGCGTCCCGATGAACGACCGGAAACTGACCATCACCTATGCGGTGGGAGGCGCCGGAGCACAGAAAGAGATCGGAGCGCGAATCGTCCGCAGTCTGAGGCACAAACTGCACGGCAATGAAGTGCGTATCAACCTCGTGGCGGGTATCCGTCCGGAAGTGCGGGATTATTTCCTCTCGGTCCGGTCCGAGTTCCGTTCCGAGAACATCAACGTGATCTTCGGTGAGACGCTGCATGAATACTTCCAGAAATTCAATGCGGCGATGCATACCACGGACATCCTCTGGACCAAACCGAGCGAGCTCTCGTTCTATGCCGGACTCGGCATTCCGCTCATCATGACTCCGACCATCGGTTCGCAGGAGCGCTTCAACCGCCAATGGCTCTTCGAGATCCATGCGGGCATGAAACAGGAGAATCCGGACTTCACCGATCAATGGCTCTATGATCTTCTGGACAACGGCACCATTGCGGACATGGCGTGGTCCGGTTTTTTGAAAGCACGAAAACTCGGAACAGAGAAGATCCAGGAGGTCCTCAGCACCGGCACTATGGTCCGGAGCAATTCACCGCTCGAACGCTGATAATGTTATAATCTTGACAATTTTGATAATCTTGCAGTCTTGATAATCTTATAATGTCCTCCCCTTCACGATATCTCCTATTATATTTACGCACCGGCGGCGGCCATCTTGCTCCCGCGCGCTCCGTTGCGAAGTACCTTACGGAGAAGCATGGCGACAGTATTGCCCCGGTGCTGATCGACGGACTCGCCGAAGCGCAGCCGATCGTACGGTTCATCATCGAGGATGGGTACCGCATTGTTCAGGCGAAGGCAAAATGGTATTACGAATTCCTGTATGCAACGAACAAGTTCCCCCCCATCGGGTTCATGAACGTTATCGTAGCGAATGCCTCCGTCAAACCGTATATCCGGAAGATGATCGCTCACCATCGTCCATCATCGATCGTCGTCTTCCACTTCTTCCTGATCATGCCAGTCTATCAGGTGCTGAAGGAACTCGGACTGGACATACCGGTCACCACCGTGGTCACAGACCCGTTCACCGCCCATCCGCTCTGGTTCCAGCGTCCGGCGCAGCAGTATGTGGTCTTCAGTGAACGGCTCCGGAAGCATTTACTGCGGCGCGGCATCCCCGAACGGCAGATCGCCCTGTTCCCCTTCATCATCGATGAGAAGTTCGCAGCACCGCTCACAGGACCAACACTCGCCGAAGCACGCACGCGGTTCGGCATCGATCCTTCTAAAAAGACCGTGCTGATCATCGGCGGCGGGGACGGCATACCGCACGGCAAACGCATCCTGCGGCATCTTCTGAACGACGGGGTTCCGGCGAACATCGCCATCGTGTGCGGGAAGAACAAGGAGCTCCATCGCGACGCGCTGGAACTGCAGAAGGAATATCCGCAGCTGCTCGTCTACGGATTCGTCGATTTCGTCTATGAACTGCTCAACATTGCGGATATCGTCATCACCAAATGCGGCGCCTCCACCATCATGGAGGTCCTCATGATGAAAAAAGTACCGGTGATCATCGACTATCTGTGGGAACAGGAACTCGGGAACATGGAATTCGTGCGCGACAATCGGATGGGCATCTTCGAGCGCAGCATCACCAAACTGCCGGCGATCGTCCGCCGATTGTGCAATGACGATGCTTACTATGCCTCATTCGTCCGCAACATCGACGCACAGCATCTCCGCAACGGCACAGGGGAAGTCGCCGAATTCCTTCGGGGCCTCGAGAAGAAAAGTCTAACAATCTAATAGTCTTGCAATCTGATTCTGGTATTCTATACATCTGTAATCTGATAATCTTGCAATCTTGATAATCTTGGAATCTTCCTTATGAACCTGATCGAAAAGAATCTTTATCAACAGATCCACCCTCTCCGTCTTGCCACCGACTGGCTCTCCGGTTTCGCCGCGTGCTATCTGCTCTGGCAAAAGGAGATTGCCGGAGGCATCATCATCGCTTTCATCCCGTCCCTCTTCGTGTCGCTCGTGGTGATGCGGTTCGTGGACCTGGAAAAGGTGAAGAATTCCGCCTTTGGACGCTATTATAAGAGAACGTACAAACAGCTTCTGGACACGCTCCGCCTGGCAGGATTTGCTGTAATGGCGATCGGCTCGTACAATCAATCCCTTCCCGCCGCGGGGGCCGGTCTGCTGCTGATCATCGGCACCTGGACCATCGGTATCTTTCAAAAGAAATAAGTATACTCCGGCATGTCCATGTTCAGCGAGATCACCGAGAACATCAAGATCACCGTCCGCCCTCTCTATTTGGAAGGGGAATCGCATATCATTTCCCGGAAATTCGTCTTCGCGTATTTCATTACCATCGAGAATCTCGGGAACACCACCGTTCAGCTCCTCCGCCGCCATTGGTACATCACCCACGATACGGGGAAAGTGGAAGAGGTGGAAGGGGACGGCGTCATCGGCAAACAGCCGTTCATCGAACCGGGCGGGTCGCATAATTATAACAGTTTCTGCATTCTGGAATCCATGGAAGGTTTCATGGAAGGGACCTATACCATGCAGCGGAACGGCGGAGGCACATTCGATGTGGTCATCCCCCGCTTCGTCCTCCGCGCGATGGCCAATTGACGAAACCCGGATTTCTTGATTGCTTCGTCATCCCGAGCGAGGACGTCAGTCCGAGTCGAGGGATCTGGTTGAATGAGAAATGAGAACAATCAACGTCATCATTATCCACCATCCCCAAAGGTTGAGTATGCAGCGTCCGCTTCTCTTCACCATTCTCACTGTTGGTTCCCTGCTCATTTCGTCCTGCACTGCTCCGCAGACGCTCACCACCGAACGGTCCATCGATGCCGTGATGTCCGCCTACGCTGCACCGGACGCTCCCGGTGCTTCCGTATTGGTGATGGACGGTGACAGCATCATCTTCCGGAAAGCATACGGTCTTGCATCGGTCAAGGACCGCGTGCCGTTCACCACATCCACGAACGTCCGCCTCGCGTCGGTGACCAAACAGTTCACCGCCATGTCCATTCTGATATTGAAGGAGCAGGGAAAACTCTCGCTGGACGACAAGATCCTGAAATTCTTCCCCGACTTCCCGCTCTACGGCAAAGAGATCACCGTCCGCAATCTGCTCAATCATACATCCGGACTCTGGGACTATGAGGATTTCGTCCCGGACACGCAGACCTATCAGGTGAAGGATGCCGATTGTCTTACACTGATGTTCCGTGCGGAGTCGCTCTACTTCACTGCCGGTTCACAGTACCGGTACAGCAACACTGGGTACGCACTCCTGGCGCTCATCGTTGAACGGACCTCCGGTCAGCGCTTCGCTGACTTCGTAAAGCAGCATATCTTCGACAAAGCAGGAATGTCCACGTCGGTCGCCTTCGAAGAAGGGATCTCCGTTGTTCCCAACCGCGCATACGGTCATTCTCTGATGAACGGCGCGTGGATGGAAGCGGACCAGAGCAATACGAGTGCGGTATTGGGGGACGGCGGTATCTATTCCAATGCAGAGGAGATGTCCCGCTGGATCTCCACTCTCTTCGCGTTCTCGCTCATTCCGGAACCGCTGCAGCGCGAAGCGTGGAGGGACGCCGCGGCGAATGACGGCAGTCTCATCCCGTACGGCATGGGATGGCATGTGGAAGAGTATAAGGGAGCGCGGCATCCGCATCATGCCGGCAGCACCCGCGGCTTCCGCAATCACCTGCTCCTCTTTCCGGAGAAGGAACGGATGGTCATCATCCTCACCAACCGGAATCAGGGCGCTCCCATCTCGGAAGCGAAGAGGATCGCAGAACTGCTCTGGGGCGGCAACTGATCGGGCGCGGACCGGAACTGCTTCTGCTGTATGACGGATGGTGCGCACTCTGCAACGGCGCCGTCCGCTTCATCCTGCGGTATGACCGCCGCCGCACGATGCACTTCGCTCCTCTGCAAGGCGAGACCGCCCGCGCAATGCTGCTGCGTCATCCGCACCTCCGCACAGTCGATTCACTGATTATTATAGAGACGGACAGCTCCGGCGCTGAGACCATTCATCTCCGGTCGGACGGACTGCTCCGCATAGCGGCGTATCTCGGCG
>JAVBYA010000283.1 GCA_030824295.1 Bacteroidota bacterium | reverse complement strand
ACCGCCGTCCGCCGTGCGCGCATAGGACGTATCCACGCCGAGCGCAGGGATGACCACACTATCGATGATCGTACCGGAAGCATTCTCGAACCACACGGTCTCGCCGCTGCTGGAGATGCCGAAACCGGAAGCATCGGCGGTATCGACGGTGATCACGTAGAATCCTTTCGCCGGCAGACTCACGCCTGCCGGGACCTCTTTCTTCGCTTTCGCGCCGGACTGTCCGCCGCTGTCATAGATCTTGTAGCCGCCGATCACAACGGCAGTGGAATTGGGATTGTAGATCTCGATCCAATCCGGAGCAACGGAATCGCCGCGGGAATAGACCTCGTTCATCTTCACAGCGAGCACCGTCGGTGCCGGCGGTGCCACGATGGATGGCTCCTCGCGATTGCAGGAGGCAAGCAGCAGTGTGGTCAGGATCAGAAGGATCAGTGATGACGTGTTCGTTTTCATAAGGTATGGTCCTTTCGTATTACATCGACGCCTGGAAGCGCATTTGGATGAAGGAATGATCGTCGTCGCCGAAGAGGTTCCCCTTCCGCGTGGCATTCTGGTCCAGATCCACCATGGAATAATTGAACTGCAGTTTGATGCTTGCATTCGGGTAGTAGTTCACGCCGAGCATCAGTTGATTCACCGCACCCCCTTTGATACCGGCCGCTTCGTCGTTCAGGTCGGTCATCGTGTAGCGTGCAGCAAGTTCCACCGCTCCCCAGGGATTCTTCGGCGTTTCGATCGGCCCGATCTCTCCTTCGTCCGAGAAATAATAGCGGGTCTCCCCGGTCAGCATGACGGTGGCCGTTGCATAGCCCCCCTGCAGATACGCGGTCGGTTTCCCGTACCAGCGGTTGATCTGCGTTCCCATCACTTCGGTCTGACAATAGAACGGACCGTTCACATAGAGCAGTTCGCCGCCGTAGCGGTAGTAGTTGTTCACATCCGCAATATCCCCGGTGTGAAGGAATTTCGGATTGAACACGTACGATTCGGTGCGTGCGCTGATCTCGATGGTGTTCGGTTTCAGTTCGGATGTTGCATCCGGGATCTTGTACGAACCGGCTGCACCGAGATGCAGAGCATGGCCGTGGGTGTTGATCGGTGCGATCGATGCGCGGAGATTGGTGGAGAATCCTTCGTCACGCTGGCCTTTGTCGATGCGGGTGGAAGGCTCGTGACCCATGAGCGCAGCGGTCACCTGACCGAGATCATCCCACCAGTACCGGGCGGAGATGCCCAGGCGCCGGCCGAGCGGCAGTGCGTTGGAGATGGAGGAACGCTCCAGGAAGGTGAGCAGACGCGAACTGTTCAATCGTTCCAGGCCGAACGGTTCCTTGAAATGACCGACCTGCAGGGAGAGATTGGTCATGGGAACGGTGTATTTGATCCACATATCACGCAGTTCGGTCTGCGGTTTCGTGTCCACCTGTTCGGCGAAATCCATGTCCAGTTCCACTTCCCAATCACGGTGCAGTTTGGATTTCACCGCGAAGGTGAGCCGGCGGAAATGTGCGCCGTTGCTCATGGCATTCTTGTTCTCGAAGTACATCGCCGCATCGATCTGCAGACGCGAATCGAACCACCAGCGGAACTCACCGTCCGCGGATTCGAAGACCATCTTGCCGTTGCGGACAGAGGCTTTCAGGGAATCATACTGATCCCCGCCGGGTATACGGGAGTCCTGGGCGACCAGAAGCAGTCCGGACATCAACGAAAGAAGCAGGATGCGTTGGAGTATTGTGAGCGTTCGTGTGTTCATAGTGTCTCCGTGTTGTATGGGGAATTGGCATGCAGAGCATCACCAGTGCTGTATCTGGATCAATTTCGCTGTACCGCGCGGAACGCCTGTTCGATGGTCCTGCGCTGTTCATCGTTCTGTTTGTCGGATAGTTTGTTCCCGGTCGGCGGTGCCGACACTTCGGTCCGGAGCAGGAACTGTTCAATGTCGATCTTGTGCGGGAAGCTCTTCCCGTGGTTCGCTTTCAGGATGCTCATCTGCTCGGCCGTAAGGAACGAACCGCTCAGCTGTGCATTGACGATGTTGGAGTCGATCCGGAAACTGTCGATGATGGCATACTGGAAGATCGAATAGATCTGCGTATTGGTGTACGGATGCCGTTTCAGAAGCTCGTTCCGGAGCACTTTCTTATTGGTGAACCGTTTCCCCCGGAGCGGGGCGATCGGTTCCGTCGGGACCCCCAGGTCCTTCAATTCTGTCAGCACAGAACGGGAGAGTTCGTAGGGGACGGGATAGATGACCTTCTGCTCGAACACGTTCTGAATGAAGAAGAGTGAGATGAAGGTGATGAGCCCGGCACTGACCGGCGCGACGATCCAGCCGAGCGCGATCTTCCCCAGTACTTTGAAATTGATGGAATGCGGATCCTTCGCCAGACCTACGCCGAGGATCGCCCCGATGAACGCCTGCGTCGTGGAGAGGGGCACCAGCGGAATGGACGGGAGGTTCGCACGCAACAGCAGCGACTCGATCGTTTCGGACGTGAAGAGCGTCAGCACGATGAACTCCGCCAGCACCACGATGAATCCGGTGAGCGGCGAGATCTTGTACAGGTCGTTCCCGACCGTCTCCATCACGTTCCGTCCGTATGTGAAGATGCCGACCGCAATGGCAAGTCCGCCGAGGAAGAACAACTGCTGCACGCCGGAGACCTCGATGATGCCGCCGATACTCAGGTCCGAGAAGAGAGGGGCCGACGCGAACATCCCCATTACATTGGCGATATTGTTGGCACCGAGCGAATAGGAGGCCAATGCGCCGACGATGATCAGTCCCGTGCGGGTGTATTGATCCAGTTCCAGCAGATGGATGCGCCACGTGAGCACGGTCCGCTTGAGCAGTTTGAAGAGCAGATAGCCGAACACGCCCGCGATGATGGGAGAAGCGATCCAGCTGGAGAGGATGCGGCTGAGCGAATCAAGGTCCGTCGGCGATCCGGTGAACATGTTCCACCCGATGATGCCGCCGATGACCGCCTGCGATGTGGAGACCGGGAGTTTCGCGCGTGTCATGGCGGTAACGGAGATGGCCACGGCGAGCGCTACGGAGAAACTGCCGGCGATGGCGTTGATCGGACCGAGATCGTTGATGGTCCGCGTCGTTCCGGCACCGCTGATGATGGAGCCGAGCACCACGAACACGCCGCTGATGAGGGCGGCGGTACGGAACTTCACCATTTTGGACACCACCGCCGTGCCGAACACGTTCACGGCATGGTTCGCCCCGAGCGACCATCCAAGGAAGAGTCCGCTGGAGATGAAGAACCATGTGGAGAGATCGGCCACTACTCGAACCTCTTGATGATGGCGATGGAGAGACGGTCGCACACATCCTCGGACTGTTCCGCGATCCGTTCGATGTGGAACGTGAAGTACCGGATGTGGATCTTCTGGCTCAATGCATCGTCCGTACGGAATGCCGCCCGCTTGATCTTCTCGGCGATCTTGTTCGTCTCTTTCTTATAGAACTGCACCTTCGTCACATAATCGCGCACGGCATCGATGTTCTTGAAGTACGAACGGATGCCGCTCACCGTGTTCTCCATGCACGCCACGGAGGTCTCGCACAGGTCCAGGAAATCCTGCCGGTGTTCCGGCACGATCTTCGGGATCTCCACGGAGAATTCCAGCAGCGTCTCGGTGGTGATGTTGAGCGCCTTGTCGCAGCTCTCCATCAATCCGAGCACGTCGCCGCGCGCCTCCGGGATGAGCGTGCGGGTGTAGAGTTTGATCTCGATGTTCCGGCGCAGGTCGTCCGCACGCTCCTCGATCTTCCGGAGTTCCTTCAGATAGTTCTCGAAATCGTCCGTTTGATGGTCCAGGTAGCATTTGATCCCCTGACGGAAGACGAGCCCTCCCTTGATGACCAGATCGAGATATTCATCGATCTGCCCTTCCAGTTTGAGCGTGTTCTTGAAGAAGAGTGACATCGTTCCCTCACTGCAGTGCACCGCCGGCAGGTTCCGGCGGCGGTGTTAGAAAATATTGAAGACACCGTTCGGCGTGATGCCGAGGTACCGGAACCACGTCTCGCCGGCAACGATGTTCAGCAGCCAGGCGATCACCATCATCGTCAATCCGAAACGGAATGAATCCGCGATACTGTAATGGTCGGTCTCGTACAACAGCGCCGCCGGCTTGCTGTTGAACGGCAGCACGTACACATGTTCGATCATGAAAGCGACCGGGAGCGCCAGACTGATCACGCTGAAGCCGAACCGGTTGGCCACACCGATGGCGATCGGGATGAAGATCATCGCACGCATCGTCTTGGACTGGAACAGCAGCGCACTGAAGATCATCAGTCCGGTCAGGGTCAGATAGAGTATCCAGAACGGCGTCTCATTGCCGATGCCGAGATGGTCGAAGAAAGCGTTCACCGAGATCGCCGGCAGGTCGGTCGCATCGAGTCCTGCACCGAGCGTATACGCACCGGCGGAGAAGAGCATCAGATGCCATGGGATGTCCACCTCGTTCCACTGCACGATGCCGTACCGCGGCATCAGTGCTACGATCGCTCCGAGGAACGCGACCGCCGTGGGACTCACGCCGTGCAGACTGTCCGTTGCCCAGAACCCGAGGATGGTGACGAAAATGACCGCGGATTTGACCTCGTTCCGGGACATCGCTCCCAGACTGCGGTATTCCTGCTGCAGCCGCTCCATTCCTCCCTCGATCTGCGGCAGACGTTCGCCCGGCGTCAGCGGGAAGAAGACCCGCATCGCCAGCATGTATCCGATGAACATCAGTCCGAGCATGAAGGGGAACATCGCCAGCATCCAGTCCGCAAAGAAGACGCTCCCGCTGATGGCGCCGCCGATGAGCGCCGCACCGAGCAGATTCGCGCCGGAACCGGTGACGAACGCCCCCGC
>JAVBYA010000278.1 GCA_030824295.1 Bacteroidota bacterium | reverse complement strand
GAATGATGCGGGGCAATAATTGAGTACCTTACAGCAGAGAGAAGGAGGGAAGATCATGAACATCTACGGAATAGTAATTCTCGCAACGGTTCTTTTTTCAGGATGTGCGTTGTTCGGTTCCAATGACTATGCTCCGCTGGAGACGGTGCCCAGTGTTGATGTGGGGCGGTATGCAGGAAAGTGGTACGAGATCGCATCGCTTCCATTCTCTTTTCAGGAGGGATGCACGTGTACCACGGCGGAATATCAAATGAGGGAGGACGGCGTCCTTTCGGTGACGAACACCTGCAAAAAGGAAGGGGAAGTCGATCAGGCTGTCGGCAAGGCTTTCATCGTTGAGGGGTCGAACAATGCAAAACTCAAGGTGCAGTTCTTCTGGCCGTTCAAAGGGGATTATTGGGTGATCGATCTAGCGGATGATTATTCCTACGCCGTGGTCGGTGTGCCGAGCCGGAAATACTGCTGGATCCTTTCCAGGACCAGAACAATGAACGATGATGTCTATGCAGCGATCGTGGAACGGGTGAAAGCGAAAGGGTTCGATGTCACCAAGTTCAACAGGACCGCACAGGAGTGTCCGTAACAAAGGCCGATGAAGTCCGCCTGCATGGACAACCATGGTTGGCGGACCTCATCGATGTCCATCAGAATTTCGCCGACACCCCGGCGATCGGCGTGATGCCGAAATCCGGCTTCACCGATGTCGTGATGTTCCCGCTGGCATCCGCTTTGTACGAATAGGACATCACATTGTCCTTATTATAGACATTCCACAGGTCGATGTACGCCGTCAATGACCAGCCGTTCAGCACGAACTGCTTGTCCACTCGGATATCCAGCTTGTGATAATCGGGATACCGGGCGGAGTTCACCGGACCGTCCACCAGATAATAGATCCCCCCTTTTTTCACCACTCCCACGACCGGCGTGTACGGATTCCCCGAAGCGAACTGGAACTTCGCGCCGATCTGCCATCCTTCGCCCAGTTCCATCCCGGCCAAGAGATTGATGATGTGCGGCCGGTCGTACTCGAAATCATATTCCGCAGATGCCGCTGCGTCCTGACGGCGGGAGACGGAGTAACTGTACGATGCACTGCCGACGAATCCGTTCGTGAATTTCTTCTGCAGCGAAAGCTCGACCCCCTGCGCATAACCGCTTCCGGTGTTCAGCAGCAGATTCGTGCTGTCCGGATCGACGATCACGTCGTGGATATCCTTGTGATACACCTCCAGCGTTGCCCGCGTATCATCCCACAGCAGATGCTCCACACCGGCCACATAGTGGATCGCTTTGCTGCTCTTCAGCGCAAGGTTCCGGGGATCCGGTGAGATCTGATAGCTGGCGGGCGTTTGGACATATTTGCCCCACGCAGCATTGAGCGTTGTTGCAGAGGCCACACGGTACGACACGGCCAAGCGCGGACTGACATCCTGCTCATTGGTCAGCGCGAACCGGTCATACCGCAGTCCTGCTGAGATCGTCAGCGGAGCGAATACTGTATAGGATGACTGCACAAACAGCGCCGTTTTGTTCGTTACGTCCGGTTGGAACGCGATCGTGGTGGCCGGAACGATGGTGCCGGTGCGCGTCGTGTCCTCCGGCGTCCATGTGATATTCTTCGAATCGATGGTTTTCGCCATCATGCCGACAGTAAGATTGAGGGAAGAAGAGAATTGATACGTCAGCTCCGATCGAAGGGTCCATTCATTCTCCACGATCTCCTCTCCGCGCAGCGTGTGATTGGTCTGCGTTCCCTGATTCGTCGTCCATCCATTGGCGGTGGAAGAGAGTGTGGTGAGCAGATAGGCATTCTGCGAAAGCAGCGAACGCCAGTTCACGCCGAACGCCGAACCGTAATCGTCCCGCGCCAGATAGTCATACTTGCTCATCGCGGACGATTCCTTCGTGGTGCCGACCTTGTCGATCTGATCGATATAATAGAAGCCAACGAGACTGATCCTGTTGTCACGGTCCAGATCGTAGGTGATCTTTCCGACCGCATCGTAATATTGCGGCGCTGCGGGACGGTCCATGATCTTCGTGAGGATGTCGAAGAATCCGCGCCGAACGGAGAGGATCATCGAGCTGTTCTCCACCGGCAGCGGCCCGTCCACCATCACGCCGAAACCGGCGATGTTCAGATTCACATCCGTGTTATAGAGTTCCTTATTGCCGTCCTGCAGCGTCATGTCAAAGACGGAGGACATCTTGTCGCCGTATCGGGAGGGGAATCCGCCGGTCAGGAAATCCACTTTCTCCAGCAGCGCAGGGTTGACGATACTGATGATCCCCATCGATTCTCCCGTCCGGGCAAAGTGGATGGGGTTATAGATCTCGATATTGTCCAACAGTGTCAGGTTCTCGTTCGGACTTCCGCCGCGGACGATGAGCTGCGCGCTCTTTCCTCCCGCGGTGGCGACGCCGGGCATGGACTGCATCACGCGGAAGATATCTTCGGCGGAACCGGGGGAACGCCGTATCTCTTCCGGTGAGAGCGTACGCATGCTCACCACATTCTCTGTCGGCCTGGTGAAGTAATCGCTCTGCACTTCCACTGCCGTAAGTTCGATCGCAGAGACCTGCAGCGGGAAGGAGATCGAACTGTTCCGCTGCGGGCGGATGGTAACATCGGGATTTACCGACGCTTCATAACCGATCATTGCTGCTTTCACCTGATAGGCGCCGATCGGAATATTATTGATGACATAGTATCCGCGTTCATTGCACGATGCACCGAGTGCTGTGCCGGTGAGGGTCACGATCGCCCCGGGGAGCGGTTGTCGCGTGACCGCGTCGCGGACCTCGCCGGAGAGGGAACCGGTGTTGGTTTGAGCCCCGGCAAGTGTGATGATGATGAGCAGTGCTGAGATGATCTTCATGATATGGTCCAATCGTCGAAAAAGGGAATGAGAAGCTGTGGATAGGATGCCCCGGAACCGTAAAAGGTTCGGCTTTTTAACGGCTATTTTTTGCTTTTTTCGCTATATTCGGTCACCTATGCGCACGCTTATTACCTCTTCGTACCGCACCGCTGCTGAGCTGCTCGGTAAGAATCATCCTGTGGCCTTCCCGACCGAGACCGTCTATGGACTCGGTGCGAATGCATTCGAATCAGATGCGGTGAAGAAGATATTCACAGCAAAGGGGAGACCGTCCGATAATCCTCTCATCGTGCATGTCGGCTCCCGCGAGGATGTTCCCTCCGTTATTTCTTCCATGCCGGTCTATGCCGAACGGTTGTTCGATGCATTCTCTCCCGGACCGCTCACACTCGTGCTGCCGAAGAACAAACGCATCTCACCGCTCGTCACCGCAGGACTGAAGACCGTCGGTGTCCGCATTCCCGATCACCGTGTTGCGCAGAAATTCCTGAAGGCGTGCGGCGTTCCGGTGGCGGCGCCTTCCGCCAATCTTTCCGGCTCTCCCAGTCCCACAACATGGCAGGCGGTCCGCCAAGACCTGAACGGACGCATCCCGTGTATCCTGAAAGGGGATCCCTCCCGCGTCGGACTGGAATCAACGGTGGTGGATTGTACCGGTGCGTCTCCGGTCATCCTGCGTGCCGGCGGCATCACATTGGAAGAGTTGAGAGGGATCGTTCCATCCACGCGGCTGCACAAGCAGCAGACGAACGTCCCGAAGAGTCCCGGAATGAAGTATCGACACTATTCGCCCCTGGCGTACGTGTTCATCGTGAGCAGCATGGAAGAGACCGTGCCGATGAAAAGTGCAGCGTACATCGGACTCCATACAACGCGCGGTGCTTCATTCGGGGCAAAGAGGATCTGCCGTAACGAAAAGGAGTATGCACGTGCATTGTTCCGTTTTTTCAGGGAGTGCGATGCGCAGGGCATCCAGACCATCTATTGCGAACAGGTCAGCGAGAGCGGTATCGGCTTGGCGTTGATGGACCGTATCCGTAAGGCCGCATGGCAGTGACGATTATTTCCTACAACAAAATCAAAGGATTGTTTATGAATAGAATGCTGCTCATGCTGTTCCTCTTGGCTGTGAGTGTCTCCGCGCAGGACAAGAAGGGGACGAAGGAACTGCCGAAGCCATCCGGATCCGAACTAAAGGAAGAGAAGAAATGGGAGATGAAGCAGTATCATCTTGTCCTGTTGAAGAGGGGACCGATCCGCAATCAGGATTCTGCTACAGCGGCATTGCTTCAAAAAGGACACATGGAGAACATCACCCGCCTCTATAATGAGGGAAAGATCGACATCGCCGGACCGATGATGAATGACGGGGATATCCGCGGCATATTTGTATTCAATGTAGCGTCCTATGAAGAGGTGCTGTCCCTGTGTAACACCGATCCCGCCATCAAAGCAGGACGGTTGTCTGTGGAGATCCTGCCGTGGTATGCCGCGAAAGGTTCGGTCCTTCGGTGATGGAGATCCTTCGAAACATACCGCTCGCCGACAGAACGACCATCCGGCTGGGAGGACCCGCAACATACTTTTGCTCCTGCACATCGGTCGACCATCTTTGTGATGCACTCTCCTATGCCCGGCGCGAACAGCTGCGCGTGCAGATATTGGGCGGGGGAAGCAACACCGTGTTTGCTGACACCGGTTTCAACGGACTTGTGATAAGTGTGGACTTGACCGGCATTTCGTACAGAGAGGACGGGAATCACGTACTGGCCGACGTCCATGCCGGTGAGCAGTGGGATCGATTCGTTGCAGAGACCGTTGAAAAAGGATATGCCGGCATCGAATGCCTTTCCGGGATCCCCGGGAGTGTCGGAGCGACGCCCATCCAAAACGTCGGTGCGTACGGACAGGAAGTGAAGGACACCATCGTTGCCGTTACGGTATTGGATCGCGCATCGCTCGCGGTCCGCACATTCACAGTCGATGAATGCGGATTCTCGTATCGGACAAGCCGGTTCAAGACCGT
>JAVBYA010000230.1 GCA_030824295.1 Bacteroidota bacterium | reverse complement strand
TATCGATATTATGTCGGAGACAGCGTTCGTAAATATTTGGGAAATGGGCCTTTACCGACTCCCTGTTCAAGTGTTTTAGATCAAGATATACATGATCGTCACCGCTGCGTTTCAATTCATTGTCGATCGCTCTCGCAACGATATCCCGCGGCGCCAGAGATCCCTGAGGGTCATACCGCTTCATGAAATCCTCCCCCCGTTTGTTCCGGAGGATCGCACCGAATCCACGGACGGCCTCAGAGATCAGGAACGACGGGGAGCCAGAATTAAAGAGGGATGTCGGATGGAATTGGATGAATTCCATATTGGCGATCACGGCGCCTGCCCGATATGCCATGGCGACGCCGTCCCCGGTCGCAATGAGCGGATTGGTCGTGTGCAGATACACCTGTCCTGCTCCGCCGGTTGCAAGCAGCGTGGTGGAAGCGATGAAGGTCTTTACGTTGTTCTGAAGGACATCCAGCACATAGGCACCCCAACAATGAAGATGGGGCTCTAACGGTCTGCCAGAGCCGTAAATGTGATGTTCCGTGATAAGGTCGATCGAGATGTGGTTCTCGAAGATACGGATATTGGGATGGGCTGCGATCCGCGCCAGGAGTGCACGCTCGATCTCTTTACCGGTAAGATCCGCTGCATGGACTATGCGGTGATGGGAATGCCCCCCTTCCTTTCCAAGGTCGAGTCCATTTTCGGACCGGGTGAACTGTACTCCCACTTCGATCAGTTCCTGGATGCGAGCCGGTCCTTCTTTCACCACCAATTCCACAATATCGCGGTGACACAGATATCCGCCGGCTTTCATCGTATCATTGATGTGATGATCGAACGCATCAGCGCCGGAGATGACGGCAGCGATCCCTCCCTGCGCATAGTTCGTATTCGATTCGGCTTTCTCTTTTTTTGTCACGATAGAAACGGTGCCGTGCTCCGCCGCTTTCAACGCGAACGAGAGCCCGGCGATACCGCTGCCGATGACAAGGAAGTCCGATTCGATCTTCATGCAATCAATATACGGAAAACATAAATAAAAAAGGCATCCTGAATGATCAGGATGCCTTGATAGATCAAGTGTTCTTCAATGAGCTTAGTTGAACCACCAGGTCCAAACGGTGTTCAAGCCATGCGTGCCGATCGTGGAGGTCTTGTTGGTTCCGCCAGAGCTCTGGAAACCAAAGTTTGCCTGACCAGCCAGCGAGAAGCGGGGGCTGAAGTAGTATTCTGCACCAGCGAGCACACCAAGATACAGGGTCGTGAAAGCCGGATCGCCGCCATCGGTGGAGAACGAGAACTTTCCACCATAGTAGTATGCCACATTCTCAACTGCGGGTTTCATCATTTTCACACCAGCGCTCAGGCCGATCGCGGTTGCGGATTTGGCCGGAGACGGCGGGGAGACGGACAGCAGATGCAGTCCGGCATCGATCCTCATATTCTCAGAAAGTGCATATGCAGCACCGAGGCTGTTCGCAGAGGGGTCGGTCGTGATTGCCAATTTGCCCGCGGTCAATTGCGCGAACGAAACGGTCGAAAGCAGCAAGAGTGCGGCAACAAGAACATGAAGTTTTTTCATGGTGTAACTCCTAACGATGATGATGAATTAGTGGATTGTGGTTCCGAGAACAGTGCAAATATATATGGGCTTTCCCCTATTGTCAAGAGGAAATATATTATGGAATTCTCAGAACCGCTTGTGGCACAACGGCCACACTCGATAAAACGGACCGATGGTCAGGTTAGTTCCATCATATCGGACAGGGAGGTGAAACATTCACACAGTTGCAAACACTTCTTCCATTGCCTGTAAAAGAACATCGAATTCCTCTTTCCCGGCAATGAGCGGCGGAAGGATGCGGATGACGGTGTTGGCTGTCGCATTCACCAGAACACCCTTCGCCAATATCGCTTCAACAATTGGAGCACTGTCGATGGTCAGATCGACGCCGATCATATATCCGTACGACCGTACTTCTTTGATGAAGGTGTATCTTTCTTTCAATTCGGTTACTTTTTTCGAGAAGTATTCGGCATTGGATCGGACAGCAGAAAGGAATGGTTCCGTCATGACCGTGTCGAGCGTCGCGACACCTGCTGCACATGCAACAGGATTCCCGCCGAAAGTAGTTCCGTGGACGCCGTAGGTCCAAACATCCGCCACTTTTTTTGAACCGATGATCGCACCGACGGGCAATCCCCCTCCGATCGGTTTTGCGACAGTGATGATATCGGGAGTGAGTCCGAAATGCTGAAACCCAAACAGGGTTCCGGTCCGGCCGATACCGGACTGGATCTCATCGGCAACAAGAAGAAAGCCGAACTTCTCCCGCAGATTGTTGAGTGCTGCTGCGAACTCTTTCGTGACCCCGACGATCCCTCCCTCTCCCTGGATGCATTCCAGGAAAACAGCAGCGGTCTGTTCATTCACTTTCGAAGTAAGGTCATTCACATCATTGAATTCGATGGTCCCGAAGTTGGGCAGGAACGGTTCATACCCGGCGCGGTATTTCTCTTTATCCATCAGCGATAAAGCGCCCATCGTTCTGCCGCTGAAACCATTGCTCATGCCGAAGATCTGCGACTTCCCGAGCGGCTTCCCCCATTTTCTGATCAGTTTTATGGAGCCTTCTACAGCCTCTGTGCCGCTGTTGGAAAAGAAGATCTTATCGAATCCGGATAACCGGAGCAAACGCTCTGCTAACTGCAGCTGAGGCTGTTGAATGAAGAAATTCGAAAGATGGGTGTACTTCCGCACCTGCTCATCGACCGCTTTGATGATGGCCGGATGGGCATACCCCAATGCATTCACGGCAAGACCGGAGAACATGTCGAGGTAGCGTTTACCGTCCGTGGTGAAGAGGTAGCACCCTTCTCCTCGTTCGACTTCGAGCGGAAGGCGTTTGTATGTATGGAAAAAAAGCTGGGATTCCTGTTCTTTGAAATTCATGACTGTTCCGGCGGCGGTGTAAGGGTGGAAAAGAGAACGGCAAAGAAAGAGACTTTGCCTGCGAGATCGCTGAGCGATCCGTTGTTTTGTAATTGAAAATCAGAAAGTTCCAGAAGTTCCTCAGTAGAAAGCTGATTTTGAAGACGGGCTCTGACGGCTGTCTCATCACTGCCATCCCGTTGCATGGTTCGTTCGATGCGGACGGCCTCGTCGGCCATCACCGCGAGGACATAGTCCATGGATTGGAACATACCGGATTCGAACATCAGTGCAGCTTCTGCCAATGCATAAGTTGTTGAGGCCGGCAGTGAGTTCCGCCACTCTTGAAATGCATCGAATACGCGCGGATGAACGATAGCATTGAGCTGGTCAAGTTTCCCGGCATCATGGAAGACGATACCGGCAAGAGATTTTCGATCCAGCGCACCATGTGTATCCAGGATCTCCTTACCGAATACCGACACGATCTCCTGTCTGGCAGGACCCTCGGTGATCTCACGCGCAACGGCATCGGCATAGAACACCGGCACATTCTTCTTCTCGAACAACGAACAGACGGTCGATTTTCCGCTTCCGATGCCACCAGTAACCCCAATCATTACCATAGATTGACCTTACTTAGCGAAAGAAACAGATCGCACTTCGCGGATGACGACAACTTTGATCTGTCCAGGATATTCCATCTCCTGCTGGATCTTCCGTGCGATGTCATGAGCCAGCTGGTCGGCATGAGCATCATCCACTTTATCATGCTCTACAATAACGCGGATCTCTCTGCCTGCCTGAATTGCATACGTCGCCTGAACACCGCGGAATGATTTGGCGATCTCTTCAAGTTTTTCGAGACGTTTCGCATATCCTTCCACCGATTCACGGCGGGCTCCCGGACGGGCTCCGCTGATGGAATCCGCTGCCTGCACAAGTGCCGCGATAGGGTGTTCCATCGGGATATCGTCATGATGTGCACCGACGGCGTTCACAACGATTGGATGCTCATTGAACTTCCGGGTCATCTCCAATCCGATGATCGCATGCGGTCCTTCGATACTTCTATCCGCTGTCTTTCCTATATCATGGAGCAGACCGGCCCGTTTTGCCAGATTCACATCGATCCCAAGTTCAGCGGCCATGACACCGCACAAATAGGCTACTTCGACACTGTGCTGCAGGAGATTCTGACCGTAGCTGGTCCGGTATTTCATCTTTCCGATATGCTTGATGATCTCATTGTGGGCTCCCGGAAGACCAACTTCAAGCAGTGTATTCTCACCCACCCGCAGGACCTCCTCTTCCAGTTCTATCTTTACTTTCTCGACCACCTCTTCGATACGCGCAGGATGGATACGGCCATCAGCGATCAGGCGTTCGAGGGATACTCGGGCTACTTCTCGGCGGAACGCGTCAAATCCAGACAGGATAACAGCTTCCGGTGTGTCATCTACTATGACATCTACCCCCGTTGCAGCTTCGAATGCCCGGATGTTACGGCCTTCCCGCCCGATGATCCTCCCCTTCATCTCATCACCCTGGATCTGCAGCACACTGACGGTCGTCTCAACGGCATGGTCCGCAGCGGAGCGTTGAATGGCCTGGACGATCACTTTCTGCGCTTCGCGTTTTGCTTCTTCTTTGACCTTATCCCTGATATCCTTCAACGTTTGGGATGCCTCGGTCTTCACGGAATCGATCAGATTGTCCAACAGAAGCTTTCTGGCCTCTTCGCGGGACATACCGGATGCCCGTTCCAATCGGGTATTCTCTTCCGCGATCATCGTATCCACATCCTTCAGCTTTTGGGTGAGGTCCGTGGAGCGTTGTTCATTCACCTTTTGCTGGGATTGGACCTCCTTCTCTTTCTTATTCAGGAGTTCCACTTTCCGGTCGATGTTCTCTTCCCGAGCATCCAGCTGTTTCTCATAGGCCTGAAGCTTGTTCCTTTTCTGATTTGCCTCGTTCTCGAATTCATGCTTTT
>JAVBYA010000106.1 GCA_030824295.1 Bacteroidota bacterium | reverse complement strand
GAGTCGGACGGTATCGACGCCTCTCTTCATCGGTACTTCCGCATCATCGAACGGACACCCTACGGCGGAATGCTCCTGCAGAATGTTCTGAAAGGCATCGCACATCACTTCGTTCAGCCGAACGGTCCGGCTGCGGACATATTGCTCCGTCTCTTTAAAGAAGAGGATCGTTACATCGCTTCCGGAGAATTGCCGAGCGATTTCTGCTTTTACGTATGCACAAAGGGAGAGTGAATCCATGAACCGAAGTATCATCATTGTTGTCCTTTGTTCGCTTCTACTGATTTCATCCGATGGTTCAGCACAGCTCAGCAAACGTCAGACCGGCGCCATCAATACGCTGGTAACAGCGTGGATGAAAACAGAGAACATCCCCGCCGCATCCATCGCCGTCGCCGCCAACGGGAGGGCACTGTATAATAAAGCATTCGGTCTGAGCGATGTGGAGAACAATCTTCCGGCGCAGACGAAGTCGGTCTTCCGGCTCGCCTCCGTCTCCAAACCGATCACGGCTGTTGCCGTCATGCAGCTGGTGGAGCAAGGGAAGATCGACCTGGATGCACCGGCCGAGCAATACCTGCCGACGTTCCCCAAGAAGCAATGGTCCTTCACCGTACGGCAGCTGCTCGGACACCAGAGCGGCGTCCGGCATTATCAAGGACTCGAGGAAGAATACCGCATCGGTTCACGGCGGTACAAGGATCTGAACGAAGCGATCACCATCTTCAGCAACGACTCTCTCCGCCACAGACCGGGCGAGCGCTATTCTTACACAACGTTCGGCTACTCGCTGCTCGGTGTGATTATCGAAACGGCGAGCGGAATGACGTTCGAGGAGTACATCCGCACGAACATCTGCGCACCGGCAGGAATGACGTCGACGTATATGGACCGCAGTACCGATATCATCTCCTACCGCACCCGCGGATATGCTTTCGATTCGCTCGGACGACTACGCAATGCTGTTGCCATCGATCCGAATTATAAATTCCCCGGCGGCGGCATCGTCTCCACCGCCGAGGATATGGTCCGCTTCGCTTCCGCCGTGATGTCCGGTCTGCTCATTCGGCCGGAGACCTTTGCGATGATGACAGTCATGGGAACACTCGCCGACGGCACAACGACCGGATACGGTCTCGGCTGGTCGCTCGGCACAGCGTCCGCTCCCGATGCCGTACTGCACAAAGGGATGCAGCAAGGTACGACCACCGTACTCCTGCTGCTGCCGGAAGCGAAGTGCGCTGCGGTCATTCTGACGAACCGGGAACAGACAGGCAGGATCATTGAGACCGCCGCAGAGATCGCCCGCATGGCACTGACCGGAACGAAGCGCTGAACAGTATACAATGAATGACAAGTCTATGGAACACGGATCTACGGTGACAGCAGTGCACAAAACGACCTTCTCCGTCCGGCATATGGATTGTGCCGCAGAGGAACAGATGGTCCGGATGAAACTGGACGGGATGGAAAAGATCCGCTCCTTGTCCTTCGACCTGAAGGAACGGCGGCTCGTCGTACTGCACCATGAAGGTCATGCGGATATCCTGCGGCAGTTGGATTCTCTGAACTTCGATACCACTCTCATCTCTACCGAAATGTCCGAAGCATTCACATCGTCCGAACGGGATGGTGCAGAACGGAGATTGTTGTGGCAGGTGCTTTCGATCAATGCTGCATTCTTTATAATAGAGATCGTCGCCGGATATGTCGCCGGTTCCATGGGACTGATGGCGGATAGTCTGGATATGCTCGCGGACAGTATCGTTTATGGACTCTCCCTCTACGCGGTGGGACATGCGGCGGCACGAAAGAAGCGGATCGCCGGCCTCAGCGGTTACTTCCAAATGGCTCTCGCAGTTGTCGGTCTGCTGGAAGTGCTCCGCCGGTCCCTTGGTGCGGAGGGGATCCCGGATCACACCATGATGATCGCTGTTTCGTTCTTCGCTCTTCTCGGCAACGCCCTCTGCCTCTATCTGTTGAACAAGAGCAAGAGTACCGAAGCACATATGCAGGCGAGCATGATCTTTACCTCCAACGACGTCCTGGTCAATATCGGCGTCATCATCGCCGGACTCCTCGTGATCGCCACCGACAGTCCCTATCCGGACCTTGCGGTCGGTCTCATCATCTTTGCGATCGTTGCGCGCGGTGCGGTGAGGATCCTGCAGCTCTCCAAATAGCACCAACTTCAATAAAGCACGTTTTCACCCGGGAAATCACAGTGATAGTCACCCGGATCGAATCCGTGCGTCCATTCCCTTCCATATCTATTCTATTCCATCTCAACAGCTGTTCCTCCGGCATTTTGTCATAAACAGATTGAAATACGCCCCTTTTTGGGATTGTAACTCAGGGCAAGTTTCTCTATATTCATCAATTAAACTGATAAAAAATCGCTGTTTCACCTCGGTTTCAATCTCAGCATGCTGCCGTTCGAAACACTGCAAGTAAGCAGTGTGGTGTGACCCCGACTGCACGACAATCAGACAGACCACAGGATCCTTTCGGTCATTCCGTCCCCCACAATGGCGGGATCGAGCGATGCTGAAAGGATTTTTCATATGAAGCGTACCGGATCCCATCATATGTTCATTTCGGCGGTCCAGACCTTCGTAAAGAAAAAGGGACTGCTGAAGCCCGGTCAGACCGTGATCGCCGCAGTGAGCGGCGGTGCCGATTCCATGGTGATGCTGAACGTATTGCTGGAACTGCAGCGTCTCTGGAAGCTGAAACTGGTCGTGGCACATGTGAATTTCGGATTGCGCGGGAAGGAATCGGACGGCGACGAACGATTCGTCCATACAGCAGCAGGAAAGTCAGGTCTGCCGTTCTATTCTATGCGGGTGGATACGGCAGCGGAAGCAGAACGGTCCAAGCGCTCCATTCAGGAAACTGCGCGGGAATTGCGGTACGCATTCTTCGACTCTCTCCGGAGAACGCTCGGTGCGGATGCCGTTGCAACGGCTCACAATGCGGACGATAATACGGAGACGATGCTGTTCAATCTGCTGCGCGGCACCGGAGTGGACGGTCTTGCAGGTATTCCGCCAAAACGGGATTCAGTGATCCGTCCTTTACTGTGCGTCACCCGGGTAATGATCGAGGGATACGCTAAAGAACGGCAGATCCGGTTCCGGAACGATTCGAGCAATGTAAAGGAAGACTATACACGGAACTTCCTCCGCCGGCGGATCGTCCCAACACTCATGAAGCGGGTCAATCCCTCATTGCATGAGACGATGATGCAGGAGGCAGAGACCTTCCGCCTTGCGGCGCGGTATCTGCAGATGATGACCGATGATGCGTTCAGCCGCTGTGCCGATGGAAATTCGCTGAAATTGGAACCGTTCCGGACGTTCCATCTGTTCCTTCAGCAGTCGGTCATGCGGAGGCAGTTACAGGAACTGGCAGTGGAACCGACCGCAGCAGCGATCACGGCGCTCACGGAACTTGCCGAACGGCAAAAAGGTGCGGTTGCAGAACTCCCGGATGGATGGAGAGCCGAACGGACCGTTGGAAGCATCCTATTCCGTAAAGAGAATGCAGAGTCCGGCTTTCGTTATCAATTGGATGCACCCGGCACCGTCGAGCATGACAATTTCACGCTTACGATCGCGCCGACACGAAAAAAAGGCAATAAACGGAACGCCGGTTCGTCTATGGAATATGTCGATGCGGAACGCCTGACCTTTCCGGTCATCATTCGCTCGTGGGAGACCGGGGACCGTTTTCATCCGTTAGGGATGAAGGGAAGCAAGAAACTGAGCGATCTGTTCAGCGGATTGAAAATGACACAGCAAGAGAAACTCCGGGTACCGGTCGTGGTGAGCGGAGGGAACATCGTCTGGGTGGCGGGGGTACGATTGGATGAACGGTATAAATTAACCGATTCCACAACTGCAGTATATTCATTGACGGTACATTATCATGGCAAAACGAACGGTCGTCGTTAACAACGAGGAATTCGCCCCCTACATCGATCAGAAGAAGATCTCGGCACGCATCAAACAGCTCGGCAAGAAGATCAGCAAGGATTTCAAAGGGAAATCCCCCATTTTCATCGGAATACTGAACGGCTCCTTCATCTTCTTTGCAGACCTGATCCGTGAAGTCACCATCGAATGCGAAGTGGACTTCCTGAAGCTTTCCAGCTACGGCGATGCAAAGGTCTCTTCCGGTAATGTCCATTTGCTGAAGGATCTGAACAGTCAGATCAAGGACCGCCACATCATTATTGTGGAGGATATCATCGATTCCGGTCTTTCCATCGATTTCATCAAACGATTGCTCCTGGCACAGAACCCAAAGTCGTTTTCCGTTGTTTCACTATTATACAAGGCGAAAGCGGTCAAGATCGATTTCCCGATCGAATACATCGGGTTCAAGATCCCCAACGATTTCGTCGTCGGATACGGACTGGATTATGCACAGAAGGGACGCAATCTTCCCGCAGTGTATAAGATCGTCGAACAGAAGAAAACGAAATAACAGCAACCACGGGCCGGAACGGCCCCCCATCATCGTCCGATGCCGTCAATCGAACGGCACGGAACGATCCGGAGTACAAAAGAACCATGTCTGAAGAAAAGAAGAACGAACAGAACAAACCGAACGAGAAACGTCCTTTTCTCCCCAAGATGAAACGCCCGAAGTCCCCCAACCGGAACGATGACGAGTTCAACTGGGGAAAGGTGTTCCGTGTGGTCTTCACCTGGTCCCTCATCGTCATCGGCGTCTTTGTGGTGATGAATATCTTCAAGGGTCCGGAAGCGACCGAATATGAAGTGACCTTCACCCAGTATCAGGAATTCCTGAAAGGGAAGCAGATCGCCAAAGCGACCGTGAAGAAATCGAATCTGAACGACTTCGATTTCCACGGCATCATGCGCGAACCGCAGGAGATCACCCTGTCGACCGGCAAGCGCGTAAAAGTGGAGAAGTTCACGCTGACGCTGCCGTACACGA
>JAVBYA010000418.1 GCA_030824295.1 Bacteroidota bacterium | reverse complement strand
CGCCATCATGCCGTTCATGGTCTTCGCGCAGTCCATCGATCATAACCGTCCGGACCTGAAGATCTTCGAATACCGCGACGGGATTCTGAAGAAAGCATTCTACGCGATGCTGCAGCTCTCGTATACGACCGGTCAGTTCCTTCCGATCAATGATGCGCTGAAGGAGAAAACGTACCGTTCACCGGAAGTGATCCAGGCGCTCAATATCGCATTCAAGAAATTCAAGAACGATCCGTCGCTGCTGGCAGTGGCGAAGGACCAGGGCTCCGTGACGCTCACCGGGGGAGGGATCGAGGTCGCCGCTGCGCTCGCAGCCGTGAAGGAACCGATGCCGTTCCCGTATAAGAGTTTCGAGATCCGTGACGGTGCGGACGGCACCGAAGGCGGTGTTGGGATCCTGCGTTTTGGACCGAACAGTGACCAGATGCTGGCGCTGATGAAGTACACCGGTCACGGATTGTCGCACGGACATTACGATAAACTGACGATGCTCTTCTATGACCAGCAGCGGGAACAGCTGCAGGACTACGGCGCTGCACGGTTCATCAATGTTGAACCGAAATACGGCGGACGCTACCTGCCCGAGACCAAATCGTTCGCGATGCAGACCATCGCGCACAATACGGTGACGGTGGACGAACGGTCGCACTTTGACGGGAAGATCACCGTTTCCGAACAGTTCCATGCAGACCGGAATTTCTTCTCCTCGTCGGACCCGAACCTGCAGATGATGAGCGCAACATGCACCACCGCATATCCGGGTGTGTCCATGCGCCGTACGATCCTGATGATGCAGGATCCGTCGCTCTCCCGTCCTGTGCTGGTGGACATCTTCACGGTGGACGGGACGAAGCAGCACACATTCGATCTGCCGTTCTATTATATCGGTCAGTTCATCAATACCAATCTGAAACTCCAGCAATACACTGCGCAGCAGTCCGCACTCGGCACCGCGAACGGGTATCAGCATCTATGGAAAGAAGCGGAAGGGAAAGCGAACGGTATGGTGCAGTTCTCCTGGCTCTCCGGCAAGCGGTACTATTCCGTCAGCAGCGCTGCGGATTCGCAGAGCACCGTCTTCTTTGCGCGCATCGGAGCCAACGATCCCAACATCAATCTTCGCCGTGAACCGGCAGTGATCGTCCGCAAGAGCGGCCGGTCCGCCGTGTTCGCATCGGTCGTGGAACCGCACGGGCTGTGGGACGGCACGATCGAGATCTCGCGCGATGCTTCCAGTTCGGTCCGGAACATCACCGTTGTGGCGTCCGACAGCACCGGCACGATCGTTCAGATCGAACGGAAGAACGGCAGCCGATGGACCGTTCTGGTATCGAACAGTGCACCGTCCGAGAAGAAATCGAACAGGATGGATGTGAACGGAACAGTGTACGAATGGACAGGAAACGCAGTCATACGGAATTACTAATCGAAGGAAACGACCATGTTAGTACAGAAGGAACAATTGTTCATTGATTTCTCCACGATCGACTGGGAATATCCTGCAGAGGGTATCCGCCGGAAGATCATGGCCTACGGCGATCAACTGATGGCGGTCTATGTGGAATTCTCCAAAGGAGCGGTCGGCGCACTGCATCATCATCCGCATCTGCAGATCACGTACATCCAGTCCGGTTCGTTCGATGTCCAGATCGATGGAAAGAAAGAACGTCAAAAAGGGGGCGACTGCTATTACATCCCCGCCAATGTGGTCCACGGTGTTGTGGCATTGGAAGACAGCATCCTCATCGATTTCTTCACACCGATGCGTGAGGATTTCATCAAATCACCGGTCACTGTTCAGGAGAAGGTCCAACAATGAAGAATGTCAAAGGGCTCCGCTGGTGGGTGATCACGCTGATCGCATCGGCCACCATCATCAATTATATCGACCGGACGTCACTCGCGGTGATGTGGCCGGACATTTCGAAAGAACTGGACCTGTCCAAAGATGAATATGCCACGATCGTCTCGGCATTCATGATCGCGTATGCAATCGGTCAGGCGCTCTCCGGTCGGTTCTTCGACTGGGTCGGCACCCGTGTCGGTTTCGTCTCCTCCGTCGTCGTCTGGTCCCTCGCCTGCGCGATGCACGGTCTGGCCCGGAACATCCTTTCGTTCTCACTCTTCCGCGCCATCCTCGGCGTGAGTGAAGCAGGCAACTGGCCCGGCGCCACCAAAGCGAATGCTGAGTGGTTCCCGATCAACGAACGGGCGCTGGCACAAGGGATCTTCAATGCCGGCGCATCGCTCGGTGCGGTCATCTCCGCACCGCTCATCGCGTTCCTGTATATCATGGTGGGCTGGAAAGCGACATTCATCGTGATCGGTCTTCTCGGAATGCTGTGGGTCATTCCGTGGCTCATCATCTATAAAACGACACCGGACAAACATCCCTGGATCACGGATGAAGAACGGGAATACATCCTTCACGGACCTTCCACGGTCGCGCCGGCAGTGAATGAGCGGACCATGACGTGGGGCGAAGCGCTGGGACACAGACAAAGTTGGTCCATCATCATCTCCCGTTTCTTCCTGGATCCTATCTGGTGGCTCTTCGTCAACTGGCTTCCGATCTATCTTGTGGAGTCGTTCGGTTTCGATGTGAAGCAGATCGGTCTGTTCGCCTGGGTGCCGTACCTCGGCGCGGCGATCGGCAGTGTGGTGGGTGGATGGTATTCGGGACATAAGATCAAACAAGGTTGGAGCGTGGACAAAGCCCGCAAGCGCGCCATTCTGATCGGCAGCATCATCACCTTCCCGGCATTCATCGCTGCCGCGTATGCTTCCACGCCGCTCACCGCAGTGGTCGTGATGGCCGCAGTGCTCGGTGGATATCAAATGATGATGAACAACATCCAGACGCTCCCGAGCGATTTCTATTCGGGGAAATCGGTCGGGACCGTCGCCGGTATCGGCGGAATGAGCGCCATCATCGGCGTGCTCGTCTTCAGTACCTGGCTGATCCCCTTTATGAGCAAGATCAGCTATACACCGGTCTTCCTGATGGGCGCCGCACTCGTACCGCTCGGCGTCGCAGCGGTCCACTATTTTGGCGGAACGATCGGCCGTGTGGATCTGGCTTCCGAACAAACGAAGAAATGATATCATCTTTCTAACAATGGAGAAACGAATGAACAAAATGTTTGACCTGACCGGAGTGACCGCACTGGTGACCGGCGGCAGTACCGGACTCGGACAAGGGATGGCTCTGGGATTGGCGCAGGCCGGTGCCGATATCGTCCTTGTGGACCACGTGGAAAGCACCGACACAGCGCAGAAGATCACTGCGCTGGGACGTTCCGTTCTCTCGCTGACGGCGAATCTGATGGACCTCTCGTCCATTCCGATGATCATGGAGAAGAGCATCGCGAAATTCGGGAAGGTGGACATCCTGGTGAACAATGCCGGCATCATCCGCCGTGCGGATGCCATCGAATTCTCGGAGAAGGATTGGGATGATGTGATGCTGCTGAATTCCAAGACCATCTTCTTTCTGGCGCAGGCCGTTGCGAAGGATATGATGAAACGGAACTACGGGAAGATCATCAGCACCGCATCGCTGCTCGCATTCCAGGGGGGAATTCGTGTGCCGTCCTACGCGGCAAGCAAAGGAGCGGTCGCACAGATCACGAAAGCACTGGCGAACGAATGGGGGAAGAACGGCATCAACATCAATGCCATCGCACCCGGCTATATGGCAACGAACAACACCACAGCGCTCCGTGAGGATGCCGTGCGGGAGAAAGCGATCGTGGACCGCATACCGGCGGGACGCTGGGGTACGCCGGAGGATCTGCAGGGTGCCGTGGTGTTCCTGGCATCGCATGCGTCGGACTATGTGAACGGACATGTTCTTGTGGTGGACGGCGGCTGGTTGGCTCGATAACGAAATACGCTGTACAAACAAAACCAATAGGAGGTTCCAATGAAAATCACTCTTTACACACTGCTCGCTCTGTTGCTGGTGTCGTATTCGGCAGAAGCACAGATCAAATCGGCAAAGTCCGGTGCATGGGGCGCGGATACTACCTGGGTCGGCGGTATCGTTCCCGGTGCAAATGATGATGTGCTGATCGATACATCCACTACTGTAACGGTGAATATCGCCTCTGCAGTCTGTAAGAATCTTACCGTGAAGGGAACGGTCACGTTCCCGGATGTGAATGCGCTCGGCATCACGGTGAACGGCGATCTGCTGATCGAAGCGACCGGCCGGTTCAACACGTATTCTTCCGGCAGTCCGCTCGGCATCCGGTATCAGACCATCGAACTGAAGAAGAACCTGACGGTGACAGCCGGCGGTTTCTTTGATATGCGCCGCGGTTCCGGTGCAACGGTCGGTGTCGGACGTGTGGTCTTCACCGGTTCTGAGAACAGCGTCATCTCGCTCTCGCAGACCGTCTATGGATCCAGCATCGAAGAGTTCAATTCCGTGGTGATCAACAAGTCCGGCAGTGCGAAAGTGGTGCTGGCCTCCGGGAACCTCTTCCAGAACAACAACTCAACGAATGCGCCGGATACGCTCGTGCTCATCAACGGTGTGATCGAGACCGGCAGCAATACCTGGGTCCATCTCGCCACTGGCGGAACGTCCGTGCAGGGAGCATCGCAGAACAGTTATATCATCGGCAAACTGGGCCGCGGCATCACCAATTCCGGCGGCAACGCGAGCCGTGAATTCCCGATCGGCGATGGTACCAAATACCGTCCGCTCACCGTGCGCGTCGCCGGACCGGCCAACGCCACCGGACACTATGTGTGGGCACAATTGAAGGATGGGAATGCCAACACCGGTTCTTCCGCATTCACCGGCGGGATCGATAAGGTCTCGGCGATCCGTCACTACGAAGTGGGATACATGCAGAATGCCGGTTCCGCAGCAGCGATGCCGTCGTACGGTTTCATCATGTCCTACACGAATGACGACGGTGTGAGCGCAGGGAATATGGACCTGCGTGTGGCATACTCGAAAGATGCACGCGCCACCTG
>JAVBYA010000424.1 GCA_030824295.1 Bacteroidota bacterium | reverse complement strand
ACGGAATTTATTGAACTTCGCCACAGAAATGACGGCATGTCCTGGCATAACATACGAAATAAATCCCTCAGAACTGCTGGTGGAAGAACCATGATGCCCGGCTTTGAGCAGGTCGGAACGGAGGAAATCACCGTACGATGCGGCAAGATGCTCCTCCGCATCGGTCTCTGCATCGCCGGTGAACAGCATGGATGTGGAGCCGTAGACAAGTTTGAACACCACGGAGGATCCGTTGAGCTCATTATACCCATCCGCCGAATCCCCGTCGATGAAGTGCCGTGTAGGATGGAGCACATAGAGACGCGCACCGCCGTATTCAAGGATCTTTCCCGCATGCACAGGCAGATGTTCGACATTCTCCAGCAGTGATTCATAGTCCCGGTACAATCTCGAACCCGCCCGCTGACCTGCATCGATCGCCCTTTTCACCGTGAAGTTCCGCATGATGTACGGCACACCGCCCAGGTGGTCCGCATGCGGATGTGTGGTGATGACCGCATCGATCTCCTCTATTCCATTCCGCCGGAGGAAGGGAGCGACGTTCCTCTCGCCTGCATCGTAGTCGGGAGAAAATGGACCGGCATCAACGAGTACCGTTTCACCGGTCGGGAAACGTATCACCGCACCATCCCCCTGACCGACATCCAGGAAGTAGACTCGCAGCAGATCATCGGGCGGTTCCGTCATGGACCGGAACAGGAACAGATTCGCGCTCACTAATCCGGCGAGTATGAGCCGTTTGACGAGCACCGCATTGCCGAGATTGAACACGATGCCGATCAATACGGTATAGAAGACTGTCTCTTCGATCCCGAACGTGGAGGTATCCACAACGGCATACGGTGCTTGTTCGGACCAGGAGACGAATTGGAGTGTGAAGATCGCCAGCAGCCTGTTCACTTCACTGAAACAGGACGCGAGCCACATCGAGACGATGCCGAGCAGAGCGCCGCTGAGTCCCACCGTCACAATAACTCCCACGAGCGGGACGACCACCAGGTTCGCGGCGAGAGAGATGATAGAGACACGCCCAAAATAGTACGCGGTGAATGGAAGCGTCCCGATCTGCGCCGCGAGTGAAACAGCGAAGAGCTGCCAGAGCCACTGCATGATGCGTACCTCCTCCAGCGGCTCGGGGATGCGCGGGATGAGCGCATTGAGTTTTGGATAGAAGTAAACGATGGAGAAGACAGCGGAGAACGACAACTGGAAGCCGACATCGAACAGCTGTTTCGGTTCGTAGAGAAGGATGACGATCGCCGAAACGCCGAGCACGTTATAGATATCGGTCCGCTCCTCGAGGAATTTACCGAGCTGCATCACCAGCATCATGATGGTGGCGCGGACAACGGACGGCGTTGCACCGGTGAGATACATATAATAGACAAGCATCACCATCACCAGGAGAGCCCTCGGTCTTCGCGGGAAACGGAGAAGTCCGACCACGACGATGATGATCTCCGCAACAAGCACAACGTGCGAACCGGAGACCGCCAGCACGTGGATGGTGCCGGTGTTCATGAATGCATCCTTGATCTCCTGCGACAGATCGGTCCTGTCCCCCAGCAGCAAACCGATAAGGAAATATGCCACATCCCCTTCCATCACTGTGCGGATCGTTCGGACCACGAAAGCTTTGGAGGGGAAGATGATGTATTCGAAGAAGGGATTCGGATCGCGTTCACCGTACATCACGATGGTACTGTATCCGCGGACGGTCATGGAAGCGTAGATATCGTTGAGCGCAAGATACTCCTTGTAACTGAACTCGCCCGGATTCCGCTCGGAGGCCGGTTCCTGAATCACGGTACGGAATGACAGGTGCGAACCGTACAGGATCGGCACCGGCGTTTCCTTCTTTCGTTTATCCGGCAGGATCGAGACATACGCTCTCCCCTCTGCGGCAGAGGAATCAACATCATTGGAGACCGACCGGACCTTTACCAGGAGTTTCGTCCTGCCGTCGCTCACGGAAGGTTCATCGACCACAGTGCAATGGACGGTGACAGAATCTGAGACCGAAAGGAAGTTCGTGATATGCTGCGAAGTACGGAGCTGCGTGGTGACGGAATAGGATACAGCCGCGGCGGATGCAAGAAGAAGAAGGAAGTGACCGGAAGGGAAACGTTCTCTTCCTCCGGCAGGGGCCCGCCGCAGATATTCTATAACGGCAATAATGAGGATGAATGCGGATGCAGCACACCACCACGTCCATTGCAGACCGGTGAAACGGGATGCAAGGATCCCGACGGTGACGGCAGCAGCCCCCGAAAGCGCAGGACGTTTGAGCATTGCTCTAGCGTGTTGAAAAATAAGAGATTACAGCAGGCGTGATATGGGTGAGATCGCGGATGCGGGATGAGAACTGCGGATGCGATCGGCCGATAACGATGAGCGGTACGGGATTCATGGTATGCGTTTTCACGGACAGGTCCTCGATATTCCCATGGTCGCTGATCATCAGCAGGAGATCCTTCTCCATATCGAACGAGGAGAGCATCCCTTCAAGAAAGCCATCCATCCGTTCAAGCATATCAACGGCTAACGGCATTTCCTGGGAGTGTCCCGCGTGGTCCGTAACGAAATATTCGAAGAAGGTAAGATCATACTCACGTCCCAACTGATGGAATAGCGCTCCTGCCTCCGCCGGCGGTGTCGGCAGCACGTCGGGATGTCCGAGTTCCTGCCAGCGGGAGCCGGCGATATCCGCCGAGACGGCTCTGCGCTGTTTGATCTGCTCGTGAGAATTGAGTCTCCCGCCCGCCGAGAGATATGACAGCGCGATGGCGGGGACCCGCCCTTTCGGACCGAGGATATAATCGAGATAGCGCTGCGGATATCCGTTCGCAAAGAAGCAGGACTTGCCCATCTCCTGCAGCCGGACGAACAGATTCTTCTCTTTGATGACCGGGATGAGTGTGGAATACGGATGAGGACCAAAATGCTTTCCGACGAATTTCGATGCATTGAGGCCGGTCATGATGGCAGTCTGCCCAGTGCCGCTTTGCGGAAGACCGGGAATGCGAAGCGTGGTATTCACCGGAGAGAGCGACACTGTATCGGAAGTGAAGCGCTTGAAGCCAAGGGACGGCACATTCCCTCCCAGTAATCTGCGGAGCGTCGGCAACGAGGCTGTGAAGAACGGATTCCGTTCCGGATCCCTCGTTCCATACCCGACACCATCCCAAAAGATGAAATAGAATGCCATGCTGTCCGTAAGAATACTTGAACCCAGTCTCTGTGCGTCTGTGAACTGTTCAGCACAACATCAAGAAGGGTGTTTTCGGAATAAGTTTTAAATGCTACATCAGTTATCAGCGGTCAGCTATCTGTGATCAGTTATCCACTTTTAACTTTTAACTTTTGCCTTTTTTAGTATTTCGATTCCACGATCACCGTCACTGGACCATCATTCACCAATGCCACATCCATCATAGCACGGAAGACGCCGGTGCACACCCTCTCCTCACCGAGTATCTTTCTCAGCGCCATCACGAATTCCTCATATAAGGGTTCTGCGCTCTGCGGCGGCGCGGCGTCCACAAAACTGGGCCTGTTCCCTTTCCGCGTATCCGCATAGATCGTGAACTGGGAGACCACGAGGATGGAACCGCCGGTATCCTTCACCGAAAGGTTCATCTTTTCTTCCGCATCCTCAAAGATCCGAAGCGATGCGCACTTCTCTGCAAGATACAATGCTTCCGGCGAGCCGTCCCCGGTCTTGACCCCCAGGAGTATGAGCAGTCCCTTTCCGATACGGCTCTGTTCGCTGCCGTTGATGGTCACACTGGCGGATGAAACCCGTTGAATGATCGCTTTCATTTTCTGGTTCTCAGTTCATCGATGACAACTGTTCTCACAACACTTTTAACTTTTACCTTTTTTTCCACTTTTTTAACTTTTGACTTTTGACTTTTTTCAACCCCTCTTCCGATACAGCACATGTCTCTCAATGCCCTGATAATCCTTGATCACTTCCGGATCGCTGAATCCTTCATCGGTGAAGATGCTTCGTACAGCTGCAGATTGGTCGAATGCATGCTCCACGGCAACGATACCGCCGTCAGCCAATGCAGCAATTGCAAAATGCGCAATTCCCGGGTAGAATTTCAAGCCATTTCCATTGTCCGTTAGGGCGATGCTCGGTTCGAATTCCTTCACTTCCGGTGCGACCTGTGCGAATTCGGCGGAGGAGATATAGGGAGGATTGGAGATGATGCAATGGAACGGTTGCGCGAACTGACCCGGATTCACTGCCATGATGTCGCCAGGCACGAAATGGACGCGGTCCTGCACGCCGTTCAATTCGGCATTCGCTGCGGCGACCCGAAGTGCCCCTTCACTGATATCGATACCGGTCACCTGTGCATTCGGGAGCTTCTTGGCGAGTGTTACGGCTATGCAGCCGCTTCCGGTACCGAGATCTAGGATAGAGAGCGGCTGCTCGGGAGGAAAGCTGCTTTTCAACAGAGCGATGGCCCGCTCGGCGAGCAGTTCCGTTTCAGGACGCGGTATGAGGACGTTCGTATCGACAAGGAAACGGAGCCCCATGAACTCCGTATCCCCCAGGATATACTGCAACGGTTCGTTGGCGAGACGGCGCTTCAGGAGCGCTTTGAACGAGGCCAGTTCGGCCTCGGATAACGGTTGGTCAAATTTAGTATAGAGCTGGATACGCTGCAGCTGCAGAACACGCGACAACAGCAACTCGATGGTCAGCCGGGCATCATCTATGTTCTTTTCGGTAAGATACCCCGTCCCCCACGTGATGAGGTCCAGAATGCTCCATTGTTTCTTTGCAGGTTCCGCAGTGGCCAATCGTTACTTCTTCCCTTTGATTGATTTCGCGATCTTCGATTTTGTCTTCATGGATTTGGCGGCAGAACCATTCTGTTTTTTCTTGTCCGCTGCAGAGGTCTTCTTGTCCGCAGCATGCGGGGACGGCGAGGCAGCGCGCATGGTGGTCCTCACCTGCGCAGCAGGACTGTGATG